>JAFZQP010000014.1 GCA_017620345.1 Lachnospiraceae bacterium | reverse complement strand
TCATCTTCCGCCGCAGAAATTATTTCTTCCGAGCAGATCAGGTCATCGATTGAAACGGAGAAGAACTTCGATATCTCCTTCAGTGAATCGAGGCTCGGATATCCGCGTCCCGATTCCCACTTTGATATAGCCGTCCTCGAAACAAACAGCGCCTCCGCCAGCTCTTCCTGGGTCAGTGATCTGGCTTTTCTCAGTTCCTGCAGTTTTTCATTAAACTCCATCTTCTCTCCTATCGTATAGCTTTATTCTGTCCGTATACATAACAGCTGACTGATACAACATAAACAGCCCCGCGGATAATAATACGGAAGCAACTATATCCGTCGCCCAGTGTACCCCGGATATCAGCCTTCCGATTGCCATAAATGCCGAAAAAGCGATCACAAAAACCGCGGTCACTTTTTTTATCAGAGAGCTCACAACTCTCCTGTCCGCCTGAAACATCAACGTCGGCATAACGCTCAGTACCAGCAACGTTGTCGAAGACGGATAGGATGCTTCCAGCCTTCCCTCTATCAGGACCGGTCTGTAATTGACCGGGATCATTTCAAAGATAAGGTAACAGGCTATGACAACCACATAATACACTCCCAGCATAACAATATCCGGATCAACCCGTAGCAGGCTCCGTCTCCTTACAAGCTGCACAAGCCCCATGATCCCAAAGCACATACATATTACAATGGGTACAAGTCCGAGCCAGTCCGTGATCGTATAGAGTGTCATGTGCACACCGGTCAGTTTATGAAACCACACATTAAAAGCAGCAAACCCGATCTTCGTTCCGTTCTGCCCCGCAGTCTGCACATCAACACACCTGATCAAGACGGTCCACAGAACAAATGCTGCGATCAGCCCGGCTCCTGCCTGAAGAATTCTTTTTTCTTTCATGTTCTCTTCGTCCTTTCATATCGTATTGCCTGTTGGCAATCAGAAAGTACCAAAGGAACATAAAGGAGAAAAGAAACGTATCGTCACATCCGTGATACGACCCGTGTCATTCCCGTAAATACGGGCTTTACTACCATATATACGGGATCACGCGGTACCTTACCTTTTCCATGTACTCCTTATATCCTGTCAGTCCTTCCGAGAGTACTTTTTCCTCATTGATCATTCTCCTGTTGATTATCGGGAAATAAAAAAGCATTATCGCAAAAGATATGACAGAGCCAAGCACCAACGGCATGGAAAAAAACAGCAGGAGTGTTGCCATATACATAGGGTGCCGGACTATACCGTACAGTCCCGTATCAACAACCTTCTGGTTTTCCTGAACCTCAACGGTCCTTGACAGATACATGTTTTCCCTGAGGACTTCCGCATACAGAACGTATGCCAGCAGAAATACCGCCGCAGCCACGTATGAGACCGTGGCGGGCAACGGTATCCATCCGAACCTGTGATTAAGTCCGGCCACAACAAAGGACGCAACAAACATTAACAGACTGAGAATAATGACAGTCTTCTGTTCATCCTGTTTTTCTTTGGCATTAAGTCTCTTTCTCAAAAGATCGGGACTTTTAAAAAGCATGACAAACCCTGCGATCACCATGGGGATGAACAGTATCGCCATCAGCAGCCATCCCTCCCGGAACATGACAGTTCCTGCCGGCAGAAAGATCAGGAGCCCTGCGATCGCCATCCCGCAGAACACTTTTGTCAGCGCCTGGATGAGTAATTCCTTCATAACGGTTTCCTTCCCTTTTGTGATATTCATCTGTCGCCTCCGCTTCGACGGATAGCAGCTGTATGCCGTGGCAGTGGATCACTGCCTCTCCCATGAGTATTGAATTAAATGCTATGAGTATATAATGACGTCAATCCCTACGCAAAGTAGAGTCATTCCTTCTCCATCGTTAATTTAGTATACCACGAATCTGTCCATTGATATTGTAGTAAAACTCGCTTATACTTATTTATTATGCAAATCAACGTTGACGGATACAATATCTGCTACAGGATCACCGGTTCGGGCAGCAAAACCGCGGTAATGCTCCAGGGATGGGGGACAAACCTCGGGATGTATGACAGCGTGGCAGATTCCATAAATGATAAATATACGTTTGTTCAGTTTGATTTTCCGGGCTTCGGCGGCAGTGATGAGCCGAAAGAGGCTTGGAACGTAGATGCTTATGCGGATTTTTTCCTGAAGCTCATGGATGCGCTTAAGATCGAACGTGCTTCTCTCATCGGTCATTCATACGGCGGCAGGGTGATCATCAAACTGGCATCCCGCAAGGACATCCCGTTTACGATCGAGAATATCGTACTGATCGACAGCGCGGGTATCGTACCCGAAAAGACACTCAGGCAGAAACTGAAGATCGCAAATTATAAGATACTCAAAAACATATTCGGCATTAAACTGATATGTACCCTGTTCCCCGAGCTTGTCGAGGACTGGAGAAACAGGCAGGGATCGGATGATTACAAAAATGCATCCCCGATCATGCGCAGATGTCTTGTCATGGCAGTCAATGAGGACCTTCGGCATCTGCTTCCCGAGATCAAACAGGACACTCTTCTCATATGGGGCGACAAAGATACCGCGACTCCATTATCGGATGCAAAGATCATGGAAAGCATGATAAACGGTTCGGGACTTGTCGTATTAAGCGGCTGCGGTCATTTTTCTTTCCTTGAACAGCCTGCGGTATTCAGAAATATAATGAGATCGTATTTTAAGATTGGAGCCGGACAATGACGGTACGGACGATCATCGCAGTCTGTTTGGCGGCATATGCGTTTTACCTGACTATGCGGTATAACATGCACATGTTCCAGCTGAACGGCTATAAGAACGACGAACATATAAACTGGATCAAAAAGAATCTGAGGCGCCAGTGGCTTATAATCTTCGGAGGCGTTGCAGGACTTGTTCGGATCTTCCTGCCCTCTGTTGCGCTCGATATACTTATATATCTGACGCTGATCATGATCATTCTTGTCTACAGGGCACTTCGCAGACTGAACAACAAAAAGAAGCTTGTATTTACCGCAAGAGTTAAGCGGATGATCGCAACAACAACTGTCGTTTCACTTCTTGTTCTGTTTATCGCAGGCCGGCTTGGAGGCATAAAATGTATTACAGGCGTTGTGATGCTCCTTGTGTCATCACAGCTTGTCATGAACATCGTTGCAAACATCCTGAACGGACCCGTGGAAAGATCAATAAGCCGACACTTTATAAACGATGCAAAAAGGATCCTTAATGAAGCATCCGCATCGGGACTTAAGGTTATAGGTGTGACAGGAAGCTACGGCAAGACAAGCATGAAGTTTTTCTTAAAAGCCCTTCTTCAGGACAGATTTAACGTGCTTGTCACACCCGGCAATTTCAACACCCCTCTCGGCGTTACGATAACCGTGCGGGAACATCTTAAGCCGTCACACGAGATATTCATATGCGAAATGGGAGCACGACGTGTGGGAGAGATCAGGGAGATATGCGATATCGCCCATCCCGATCACGGTATAATAACTTCCGTAGGGCCCCAGCATCTTGAAACATTTCTTTCCATAGATAATATTAAAAAGACCAAATTTGAGCTTGCGGATGCCCTTCCCGAAGGCGGAATGCTCTTCTTAAACGGAGATAATGAACTGATACGTGAGCAGTCCGCACTTTATGAGAATAAGGTGTTTTACCGATCCGAAAACGAAGGTGACG
>JAFZQP010000139.1 GCA_017620345.1 Lachnospiraceae bacterium | reverse complement strand
GTTCTGAACAAAGTCGGAAGGCTGGACGATGAGGAATACGTAAAAATGAAATCCCATGTAACCAGCGGAGCCGAGATACTGAAGGATTTCACGCTTGTTGAAAATGTCGTGGACGGAACGCGTTTTCATCATGAAAGGTACGACGGTAAGGGATATCCGGATGGACTAAAAGGAGAAGAGATACCTCTCTTCGGCAGGATCATCGGAGTGGCTGATGCTTTTGACGCAATGACGTCCAACCGTGTTTACCGTAACCATATGGATACCGATTATGTCATGACAGAGATGAAACGCGGACGCGGAACACAGTTTGATCCTAATGTTCTGGATGCGTTCTTCCGTCTGATAGATAAGGGTGTTATCAACCTGGATGAGATCTATGCACAGAAACGTGTCGAGATCCAGCAGGCGGATCAGGAGGCGCAGGAAGAACTTGCACGTCGTGTGGAAGAGGATAAGAAGATCCAGGAAGCCGAAATGCAGAACGAAGAGCGGGAGCTCAGCGCGACTGAGAAAGGAGCAGAAGAATGAAGCGAGTATATACCATAACGGTGCTGACCTGTGTCATAATACTGCTTGCTTTGGTCAGCTGTTTCCGAATAATGAATCTTTCCGGACATAAGAATAACGTGAAGGTCGGCTTTATTTACGATAACGATGAGAGCACGCCGTATACGTATAACTTTTCGCTTGCAAAGGATGAACTCGAAAAGAAATACGGAAGCCGGGTTGAGATCATGACGTGCAGCAACGTTCTGGATGACGAGATGGAAGAACCGCTCAGGGAACTGGTCGCAAAGGGGTGCGATATCATATTCCTGAACGGCTACAGCGAGATAGTCAGGGAACTGGCTCCGGAATATCCTAACGTGCAGTTCTGCCAGACATCCTACATGGATATGAGCGATCAGGTTGTACCTGAAAACTATCATACATTTAAAGGAGAAGCCTACCAGGGGCGTTTCGTCAGCGGTGTTGCAGCGGGCGTGAAGATAAGGCAGATGATACTTGAAGGTACCATTTCCGAAGAGGAGGCTGTTGTTGGTTTCGTCGCGGCGTTCCCCACACCGGAAGTCATTTCCGGATATACGGCGTTTCTTATGGGAGTCCGCTCTGTTGTATCGCAGGCTGTGATGCGCGTCTCCTACACACAGACATGGAGCAGTTATGCCCTTGAAAAGAGTGCGGCCAAAAAGATGATAGACGAAGGCTGCGTGATCATTTCGCAGTATACCGATACCATCGGTCCCGCTATAGCATGCGAAGAGGCTTCGGCCGAAAAGGAAGTTTACTTTGTCGGGTTCAACCAGAGTATGTCGGAGGTCGCTCCGGGAACATCCCTTGTTACTTCCAGGATATGCTGGGAACCGTATGTGCTTGCGGCGGTGGAAGCGGTCATGAAAAATGAGAGTATCGAAAAGACCGTCTCCGGGAATGTTCACGGAACGGATGTATCCGCCGGATTTGAGAAAGGCTGGGTTGAGATGGATGACCTGAATCAGCAGGTCGCAGCCCCCGGGACACAGGATGCCATGGACAGGGAAATAGAAAAGTTCAGGAACGGTAACAAGGATTTTGTGTTCAAAGGCAACTACACCGGAGTTTCTCCTACCGATCCTTCGGATACGTATGATCTTCGGAAAGGGTTCATTGAGAACGCGAATACGTCGTATCCCACGTTCCATTATGTCATTTCCGATATCATAACGATCGATAAATGATAAAAATCCGATAAAAATGTTGACAATACATTTGGCTGTGTGATATAAATTTACAAAACCGTTGAGAAAGAGTAGTAGGTACTGTCACTTCTTAAAAGAGAGTCGCAGGCGGTGGGATTGCGATAAAGAATACAGGTCTGAATGGACTTTCGAGGGCGAACGGAAAGCCGCCAGGGGAGTATGGGAGACGGAGCAGACTCTCCGTTAACAAAGTCGGCATATGTTGGTATGCGTTGAGTGGATGCGAAAGCATCAAGCCGGGTGGCACCGCAGGAGAATATTCATCCTGTCCCAGCACTTAAGTGATATGGGACAGGATTTTTTAATTTATTGAAAAATCAAGAATAAGTCTCATAATAATCAACGCAGTTTATAAGAAAAGGAGACAAGACAATGAAGAAGATGATGAAAAAAGCAGCAGCATTACTTATGACGGCAGCGATCGCGACCGGACTTACGGCATGCGCAGCAGCATTACCGCAGGAAAACACAACGGTATCCGTTGATGCAAAGGATGCGGCAGATGCAGCAACAGATGCGGTAAAGACGTTTAAAGTAGGTATATGTAATTACGTTGACGATGCATCGCTCAACCAGATCGTAGACAACATCGAAGCCCAGCTTGAGCAGATCGGCAAGGATAACAATGTTAAGTTTGAGATCGAATACGATAACTGTAATGCGGACCCTAACGTCCTCAACCAGATAGTTGCAAACTTTATCGCAAACGATGTTGACCTTATGGTCGGTGTAGCAACACCCGTTGCGATGACAATGCAGAGCCTTACGGAAGGAAAGAACATCCCTGTAGTATTCGCAGCTGTATCTGATCCCGAGGGTGCAGGCCTTGTAGCATCAAATGACGCACCCGGCGGAAACATCACCGGAACAAGCGATTATCTTGATACAAACGCTATCATGAACCTTATATTCGCAAACAATCCCGATGCCAAGAAGATCGGACTTCTCTATGATATAGGACAGGATTCAAGTACAGCTCCCATCGAGGCTGCCAAGGCATATCTTGATGATAAGGGTATCGAGTATGTTGAGCATACCGGAACAACTGTTGACGAGATCAAGCTTGCAGCAGAGGCTATGGTAGCCGACGGTGTTGATGCGATCTTCACACCTACAGACAATACGGTCATGACAGC
>JAFZQP010000138.1 GCA_017620345.1 Lachnospiraceae bacterium | reverse complement strand
GAGTAATGTCGGACAGAGATAAAAAATTACTCATTTACCTCGGCGCTCTTGTCATACTTGCTGCAGCATATTTTCTTGTAGCGAAGCCTTTCCTTGACAAGATAGATGCGTTGTCAAATGAGAAAAACCAGCTTCAGACCGAACTGGTTGAGAAGCGTGAGGCATATGACAATAAGGAAATGTACCGAAACGGACTAGACGAAGCAAATACGAAAATAAATGAGATAATTGCGGAATTCCCGGAGGATAATTCCGATGAAAAATCGATTATGTTCGCGTCTCGTGCAGAGGCAGATATTCCCATCTGGTTCAGTCAGATGAAGTTTGCCGAAGAGACTAAGAAAATGATAAATGGACAAGAAGTTCAGAGTGCTTCCGAAGCAGAGCAGGAACAGCTCGAGGAAAATGTGGAAAATGCTGAGGGTGAAGGAGATGTTTCGGATAATCCATCAGATCAGGAAGCGGGTGAGGCTACAGATAATACCGGACTTGCCGATCTTATGTGCAGGGATACCGAGTTGGGACTTACTTTCCAGACCCAGTATGACGGTTTCAAAAGACTGCTTGCGTATATCCGTGATTACAAGGATCGTATGGTGATAAAGCAGATAGATTTTTCATACAGTGAAATGTCCGGGATGGTTTCGGGGAGTATGGTGTTGTCTCAGTACGCGATCCTGGGACCCGGACGTGAACTTCCCGAGGTTGAAACGAATGTCGAAGACTTCGGAACCCCCAATATTTTCCAGAATACAGATCACGGCGGAACGATCCTTGACCTGATCGAAGATATTTATTCCGATTTCATCAGGATGCTGCTCGGAGATCTTCCCGAAGAGGCACTTGATGAACTTGGCACGGATTATTTTGTGAAAGTCAATGCTGTTACGGATAATACCAACGGCAAGACGATCGGACGGGGAGACGATACTTCGGAATCGACCTATATCACGAGTGCTGCCAACAAGAAAGAGGAAGTGACCTTCAAGGTATCAGGTTCCGGAGGAAACTATTCGGTTTATTACAAGGTTGGAAAAGCCGAGTATACCGACACGATCAACAAAGATTCCGACGGTAAGGTTTACCTCCGTGTTGTATCGTCATCGAGAATGAGCGATGATGACGAGAGTGCCGTATCGCTTCGTGTGATCAATGAATCCGATATTCCTTTGGTTGTCAATATTGAGAGCGATGATACGAGTGAGCCGAGAGTCGGTGTTATGGAAAGAGTGGGAAATGTTACGGTCAACGGCGGACAACAATAAAATCAACAATGCCGGATTTTCGCTTGTGGAACTTATAGTCGTTGTGGCCATACTTGCGATCGCTGCGATACCGCTCATGAAGTCAATGGGAATGGCCTCAAAGACAAATGCGACTGCGCAGTCTATTCAGAACGCGACAAGCCTTGCCGAGCACGTAATGGAGGAAGTCAAGAGTTCGGATATTGAGGCTCTTGCGGCAGCCCATGGTGGGTTTTCCTCGGGAGAATGCACATATGATTCTCCGCTTACATCGGTAACCCAAGGAGAAGAATTTGTTGCAACGATAACCATAAGCAAGAACACATATGCAACCCCTGTTCCGGAGTCGAGTACCGAAAAGTCGGACCGGGTAGCGGCTGCAAATGTTTTAAAACTTCCCAGGATCGAAGAGATAGATACACTGTCCCAGGCCGTGCTGTCTTCGACAAAGGAATTCAACAGATATGACGATGCCGCCCAAAGTTATTTTAACGAGAGAAAAGCGGATTATAATCCGCTGAATTTGAGTGATCCGAAAGCTGCCACTATAGATTCAAAGACCATAGATATCGTCAAATCGAACTTTATCATAGACGGTCATTCCGCAGTCAGGGTAACCGCAACTGTCACATATGTTTCGGGCGGGAACCAGTTCGTCAGGGAACTGTATACGGGGTCTTTCGTTCAGGCAACATCGACTGGTATAGACAGCAATATTTACATCTTCTACAAAAAAGGAAGTATGGCTGACACTATCAATATCACCGATACCTCCGCCTATAACCCGGGGGGTGCTGCCAAACCCGAAATGTCTCATAAGGTATACTTTATCCGCCAGGATCCCGATGACTATACCGGGCCGTCAATCAGCATTAACGGTGCATCGGCATTTAAGTATGTAAATCTGACCCCGACTCCCGAACCCACCGGAACTCCGGATGAAGGTGAATTTCATAACGGGGAAGCCAGGTTCGGAAAAACATATTTTATTTCAAATCTCGGATCCAATCCGTCTGCTGTTACGACGGACGGTCATATATACAGAGAAGAGGCAAAGACGAGAGTATATGATATCACGGTGGTGCTGACCAAATCGACACCGGGTGATACGCGGGAATATGCAAAACTGAATTCAACAGTGACTGCAAGTGATGATATCTAGACCGGAATGAGTTTACCATGATCAAAGGAAAAAATGATCACAACATTATATTGAATGATAAAGGGTCAACCATCATCACGGTGATCGTGGCGATAGCTTTTGTTACCATACTGACTTCCATCATACTCGGAACATCGGTCATGAATGTCCGCATGAAAGGCATTGATAAACGTACAAAGGATGATTTCTATTTCGCCGAAAAATCTCTCAACGATATTTATACCGGAATAGGACAGGATCTTGCCGAGAAAGCGGCTCAGGAATACGAGACGGCATTCAATAAAGTCGGAACCGTTGAAGGTTCAAACGACTATAACCTGTCGGAAACTGCCGAGAAGAATTTCAGGGAGGCATTTGTCACAACGGCCAAAGCCTTTGCTGACGCACTTACAGTTACAGATCTCCAGAAATATGTGCTGTCTGCTTCGAAAGGTAAGGTTGACAGTATCACGGACGTCGAATACCAAACGAAAAACGGTGCACATACTGATTCGGTGAGTGATGCCTACAGAGTGGCAATCAAGGGAGTACGCGTATATGTGGAAGATTCTAATCATTTCCGCTCTGTAATAACGACGGATATCATCATAGATATCCCCGGTGTTGATTTTCTCGGAACGAATGCAGATGTATCGGATTACGTACTTATCGCAAACGAGGGATTATATATCAACGGAAATGCATGGATAACCGGAAATGTATATGCGGGTGTTCACGAAGACAAAAGGTCAGATTCAACCTTTAAAATCGATGATTACGATTTCGAAGAGGATACGGATAAATATTCAAGAGGGGTGTACACGGACGAGACTCATTATACGGGAGTGTTCGGCGGGATCAATATCAAGGACGGCAAAGCGGAATTCAAGAGTAATTATATCGTTTCGAAAGGAGACGTTACCCTTTCTTCATCGCCCACGGGAGGAGCGAGCCCCAAACTTAAAGTATATACGCCTTCCGCAGGGGGAGATGCAAATCTTGCCAATATGTGGGTTACGTCCATAAGGACAATTAAGAAAGCGGATATAACTCCGCTGACAACGCCGATCCCCAGTCCTCTCACGGAAGAGCCCACAATAGATATTGATGCCAACGTATTTGCGTTGAACGATCTGGCTCTCAATGCCAATAATACAAGCGTTGTCTTAAAGGGCAACTATTACGGATACAACGACAAAACCCTTCCCAACTTGCTTGGACTGAAAACGGGAAGAGATGATTCGGAGAGTTCGGCGATCATTGTCAACGGTACCAATTCATATCTTGACATGAAGGACATAAGGAATTTTGTCCTTATGGGGAAGGCTTATATTGATTTTACATCGGATGATGCAACCAAGGCCGCTGCAACGGCCAAGCAGGTAGTCCCTACGGCGGAAGGTGTCGCGATCAAGACCAACCAGCAGCTTTATCTTGTACCGAATGATTTCCTTGATGAGCCTAATCCGATGCTTGACACCGTTGGAACCGATTTTCATCTGTCAGTCCCTCAGGCTGACTATGAGAGATGGTTCGGATACAAGTACCTACGCACATACGATCCTACCGGAGTATCGTCCACGGAGGATATGAAGTATACACATGCAAAATATGCGGTAACACTTAATGAAATAAAACCTTCTGATGGTACCAATGTGGTCGTATACTACGACTATCTTATGTTTGATGAGAATAAAACATGGAAGCCGCAGACGGTTGGCGGAAAAACAACGTATGTTCCGAATGTTGATGATGAGGGAAATTTCCTCGATCTTGGAACAAACAATTCGATATCGTCAAAGGCTGCATTTTTCTATGAGATTATGAATTCGGAAAATGATCCGGTGGTGGAAAGTGATCCTGCCACGGTCCAGCCCAGTGCATATAGACTCAAGGAAAGGATCAAGTATTCCATGGAAAATGCGGAGTATTTTGATCTGAAGAAGTGCGTTGTCGGTACGGGAACTGATGATGCGCATTATTATGCCAAGAATGCTGTCATCAATTATGAGAGGGATGCACATGACGAGATACAGACTAATGTGTTCAAGAATACCGAAGGGATGCTGAGATACGCTACATATACCGATTATCTGTATAAGAGATATATGCTGCTCTGTACAAGGCTTGACGCAAAGGAAAAAGTCCTGTTGGATGCGGATCCTGCGCCCGGAAAAGGAACTACCGCAGGGGACTGGCCAGAATGGAAAGTGAAATACTCAACAGGGGAACCCGCACCGATAGGTCATTATGTAATGCGTTCAAATCTTACAACGATGGATAT
>JAFZQP010000137.1 GCA_017620345.1 Lachnospiraceae bacterium | reverse complement strand
TTCCTGCTTGCCGTTGACGGAGTTGATCATTGCCTTTCCGTTGTATGCCCTCATCGCACTTGCCATCGCAACGGGGTCCGATGTATCTATCTGGAGCGGCAGGTCTGTTACCGCCTGAAGTTCTCTTACCGTTTCGGTCAAAAGAACCGGTTCATCGATATCGGGTATGCCTACGTTGACATCAAGTATATGAACCTTCTCATCCGCCTGGCGAAGTCCCTCATTTAATATGTGGTCCATGTCATGCTCTATGAGCGCCTGTTTCAGCTTCTTCTTGCCCGTCGGGTTGATGCGCTCGCCGATCAGTATCGGATCCTTGTCAAAATACACAACATGCGTATATGAGCTTACGACCGACAGTCCCTTGTCCGACAAAGGCACGGGCTCAAGCTTTTCTTTTCTTACAAGTTCCGTGACCTTACGGATATACTCGGGCGTCGTTCCACAGCATCCTCCGACGACTCTTACTCCCGCCTTCATCTGCATAATTACTTCTTCGGCGAACTCATCGACCGTTACATCAAAAACAGTCTCGCCGTTCTCTACCCTCGGAAGGCCCGCATTGGGCTTGAACACGACCGGTACAGATGCATTTGAAAGAAACTCTTCCATAACGCCGCGAAGCTGCTTAGGTCCTACCGAGCAGTTTGTTCCGAGGGCATCCGCTCCCATTCCTTCGAGCATCGCTGTCATTGCCGCAGGGCTTGCTCCCGTCATTAGTCTTCCGGTTGCATCAAAAGCATCGGTGACGATGACCGGAAGATCGCAGTTCTCTTTTACCGCAAGAAGAGCTGCCTTCGTCTCGAGGCAGTCGTTCATCGTCTCTATCGAAACAAGATCGACAAGAGGTGCGCCGATCCTAATTATCTTTGCAAATGCTTCTACCGCATCTTCAAAATCAAGCTGTCCGTAAGGCTTCAGGAGCTGTCCCGTAGAACCCATGTCAAGTGAGACGAACTTAGGTCTCCTTCTGCTGTCTTCCGACCCTTCATCCGACAGCCTTGCAGCTTCCCTTGCGCACTTTACCGAAGCCTCTATGACCGCTCTCATCTCATCCTCATCTGGATAATTGAAAGGATTGGCTCCGAAGCTGTTGGCGTTCACCACGTTCGAGCCTGCGTCAAAATACGCCTTCTGTATGTCGATGACTATCTCGGGGTGGAGCAGGTTGAAGGTCTCGGGCTTCTGCCCGGGCTTAAGGCCCCGCTGCTGCAGGAGCGAGCCCATGCCACCGTCGAGTATCACAAAATTGTCGCGTAAGAAATCTCTGAAGTTCATATGCTGCATATACCTGCGAAAGCTGTTACCGATTTACTCGGCGACATAAGGCAACCGCTGTCAAGTGTTATCGCGAGGTTCTTCCTTGCGTTGGTCACGGCAAGGATCTCCGGCTGTATCGTAAGCTCCAGGTCTCCGAATCCCGGAGAAAACCTTGGGCGAAGTTCCTGCGGGTAGGTCGTGCAGAACAGATTGCATGTCGTCTCTACTCTCTCCGCGCCGATCGCCTGCATGAACAATGCCCTCACCGGATCAAGTTTTGAATATTTCTTTATCAGCCTGTCTATACCGGGGCCGATCGTTGCCGCAAATACAACTGCCTCCGTGCATCCTTCAAGGTTTTTTGCAAGCGATCTGCTCGTTACCCGAAGGTGCTCCATGTCTATATCTCCGGTCCCTGTATCAAGCGACAGGATCGGAAGTTCACAGTATGAGATCCTGTATGAAAAGGAGGCATAGGTTTCACATTCTTCAAGGCAGTCCTCCATGATGTTCTTCATCGCCTGATCATCACAGCCGTTACACTGTGCATACCGAAGTATCTCCCGCCTGTTGTAATCCGGCCTGTCAAATGATTTTATCCCCTGAGCACTCATCTTGACAGTATTTCCGAGAGATTATCAAGAATGGCACGTGCAACATCAGGCTTGTTCATCGAATAGATATGGATGTTCCTGATACCGTTCGCATACAGATCGATCACCTGATCCGTCGCATATGCGATACCTGCCTGGCACATCGCCTTCGGTTCATGACCGAACGCATCGACAAGGCTCTTGAAACGCTGGGGCATGAAAGACCCCGACAGCTTGATCGCGCGGTCAACCTGATTCGCATTTGTGATAGGCATGATACCGGGAATAACAGGACAAGTTATCCCTGCCTCTCTTATCTTGTACAGGAAATTATAGAAAAGATTATTGTCGAAGAACATCTGGGTGGTTAAAAACGATGCGCCTGCATCAACCTTTTCCTTAAGATGTGCTATGTCTTCCTTCTGATTGCTGCTCTCAGGATGAACCTCGGGATAGCATGCGGCTCCTATACAGAAATCGCCCTGCTCCTTTATATCACGGATGAGCTCTATCGCATGATGATAGTCCCACTCGCTCCGGTCCTTACCTTCCATCTCGGGAGTAAGGTCACCGCGAAGCGCCATGACATTCTCTATGCCGGCTTCCTTCATATCGCGTATACGTTCGCGAACTGTCTCCTTCGTGGAATTAACGCACGTTAAATGTGCAAGACAGGGCACGCCGTGATCCTTCTCGATACTCCTTGCGATATCAAGGGTATATTTGCTCGTTCCTCCTCCTGCGCCGTATGTAACCGACATGAACGATGGACCAAGCGCCGCAATGGCGTTTGCCGCAGCCTGAACAGTATCAAATTTGTCGCTTGTCTTGGGCGGAAAGACCTCAAATGACATCCGGTTCTTATCCGACCCCAATAATTCCGTAATCTTCATAATGTCATATTATATCTCATTACGCGAAAAGCGACAATAAACAGAATAAAAATGCTGTTTAAACAGTCAAAGCTCCCAACCGAAGTTGCGAGCTTTTGTAGATCACTGATAATTATTTGTAATCTTTTACCATTTGGGTTATTTCATCATAGTTATTCGAAATACATAGTTTTTTTGATTCTTTCGCGTGATAATAATACAACTGATTGAGAATGTCACGTCCCAAAAGAAACGATGAAAACCGCTTATCAAACGTGATATAGACGAACTGTTTGCTCAGTTTAGTATCTTTTCCCAAAAGGAACTCTTCAACCGGGACTTTGTAAAGCAAAACAGATAAATCGTCAGTTTCCTTAAGTATTCCGTAAGCAACTTGTGTCTCAAACTGCTGCGATTTACAATAATCTTCTGTAATTTCGGAGCCCAAATAAGAAGCATTAAGGCATGTATAGACCGAACCGGAATCAACTACGAACTTAAACACCTGAAGTTTATCCTTACATTTGAATTGACATAGAACGCAATATCCGTCATTACCTAAGGCTTCCAATAACATGTTTAACACCATCATGAACATGGTCGCCACCGATAAAACAGAGAATGTTCTTATTCAGGTATTCATGCATCATGTCAGCTATTTCATTGTCTGTATCCACAGAGTCAGAAACAGCCAGGACAGTTCCTTCCGTACTACTAATGTCATCAATTTTGACTAAATAGCTACACAAAGGATAAAGGTTAGACAGTTTTCCTAATTCAACCTGTTTATTGTCCTTGATTAGTCTGACCATATCGTTCATCCTTTCTTGTATACTCAAAGTTCAGAGAACCCTCTCGAAAGGCTCCCTCTGTTTCCCAAAAGTAAATCCTTCTTGACAAGGATATTATAGCATAAAAGCTGAAATCATGCGACTTCTGTTTATACGGCAGCGTATATAAAAATGTATCTCTTGCTCATCAAGTTCCTACTTTTCTTTTGGACCTGCCCTGCAAAATAAGTTCTGCCTCTTTTAGGTCCTCACAAACCTTGTCATAATCTCTGTATCCCAGCAGTAATACATTGTTTCGAAGTTTTTTGAGAGCTTCTCTGAACTTATCATGATCCTTCTTTCGTATGCTGCATATTATCAGTCTGTATGGGCTCCCTTTTTTCATCATTTCCTTAACATGTGAAACGCCGATGTCGACCTCAGCAAACAGCCTTATTGATGCATAATCTTTTGTATCCAGGAAAATATAACGATAGTGAAGCGGTGACAGGCACCGCAATCTGATGCAATTATCCATGCTAGTCCCCCCCGTTTTATCTGTTCGAAACCGCTATTAGGTAAGTTATATAGCAGGCTATATCACCGAAGTCCTTACGCGGCATCTCCTCAGTCTCCCGGAGTAGCTGCGACCACCTGTTGTCTGAATACATATTTGCAAGACGGATCAGCAGTTTTACCGAAGTCATGAATTCATTATGATAAGATGTTCGAAGGTCATCCTTATTTATCCGCTCTTCTCTTGTCATGAATTCCCAGTTTTCCCGCATTTGGGCATATGTTACTGCATTTTTCTTCATGGCCGAGACAGCCTCCAGGTATTCATCACGATCTTCGCCTGTAAGATTAGTTAGTTCCTCACTTTCAAACATTGATTCCAAGCTCTCGGTAAACTCCTGTGCCTTATCTTTTTTTATCGTATCCAATATCATTCTATTCTCCTCCTTGCAGTTTAATAATACCTGTTCCGACGGATGAAAAAAGCCGATATGCGAAAAGAAGCGGTAAATCCGGTCGCATCACTATAAGCACCGCTTGATGATCCTGATCACATCGTTTTCTGTCAACCCTGTTTTGGAAGATGTCAGATACAGGTGGGATGTTTGTTCCCCATCTTTAAAAAGAGAGGGATCATCGTCAAGGATGATATAGCTGTCCTGCGGATGACGCCTCAGATAATAATCTATTTCTTTGGATCTGCTTCCATCCGGCGAGATTGCAGTCCTATCCAGTTCCTTTATTCCTGATGGTGCCAGGGCGCCTAGCAGATCATCAATGTGAACCGACGTAGATCCATCTCTTGCTATCCCGTTCCTCCAAGTCGATGATAGAACAAGCTTGGGATCCGGAATGCTTCTTATGAGTCTGCAAAATGTATCCACACATCCTTGATTTAAAGAATAGACTTTCCTTGCCCAATCTGCCTCGGTATTAAGAACTCCATCAACGTCAAGAAATATATACATTTTTTCATGCCCCCGTTTACACAATTATACATTGATAAAGTCCTGTTTGGAATAAACCTGTAGTTTATGATGCCAAATCAAAAGGAAGCGCCTCATCGGCGCCTCCCGTAGTTACTACTATTTCACGTATATCAGTGATTTTGAACAGCTCCATGAGTCTTATCATGTTGCCGAGATCCGGAAGACTGTCCCCCCGCTGCCATTTGTAGACAGCCTGCGGAGATTCGAACCCCATGTAGGAACTTATGTCTGTGACCCTGAGCCCTTTCTCCTGGCGGATGGCTCTGATCCTTGCTCCTGTTGCTACCTGATTGATTCCCATATAGCTTGTTTCCATATTCGTGCCTCCTTGTAAAGGTTAAAAAGGTTAACAGTTACATGTCATTCTCAGGCGTATGCCTTTCCCGCACCACCGGTCCAAAGAATGAAAGGCTGAATTGGTTAGGGATGCAGTATACTATATTCGATCGTGATTTGCAAGAGGTTTATGATGCCTTGTGTTTATGCATTCTTCGGGGTATAATCTCATAGGAAGGATTTGCGATGGATTTTTTAAGAAGACATAAGAAGATCATTTCAGATGTGTTCGGACTCGGCGTGCTTGTTCTGAGTCTTTTTGTTGTGGTCTTTTTTATATGGAAGAGGTGTCGCGCGGAGTATAACGGCGACTACACTGATACGCTGCTGTGGGCTAATGCGGCCGTAACAAGCGGTCACTTCTACAATCCCGATTACTGGTACGCATATTTTATCCCGTTTTCGGGAATACCGCTGATGATACCGATAGTCTCGGCATTCGGTCTTACATATTTTTCGCATCAGCTCGGAATGACGGTATTCGCCCTGATATTTGCCGCAGCGCTTTTCGTTTTCTTCAAGGCACTTGATATGCCGGTCGGTGAGGCATCTGCCCTCTCCGGTCTTACAATGATACTCATGTGCAGTTCGAAGATCCTGCGTATGATCTTCTACGGGCACATCATCCATTACAGTCTCGTGGTAGTCTTCATGTGCGTTGCATTTCTGATGCTGAAATACTCGTCGGTATTTGTGGCAGACGGCAAACGTGCGAAGATCATGTCGGTCATCATTGCCGTATGGTGCATGCTCTGCTGTACAAACGGCGTGGCCACTATCATTCTTTTTTTCATTCCGTTTGTTGGATCGCTCATATTGGAGCGCTACTTTGATCCGAAGCCCATATCACTTGCCTCTGACAGAAAGTTCATATCAGGAACCGTGCTGTTTTGTGCCGGAGGTCTTGCAGGCTTTGTGATCAAATGCCTGTTTTTCGGAAGCAACAACTACGAGGATTCCATCACCGCACTGCTGCCGTCGGACGGCTGGGTATGGAATCAGAGTCCTTTCCTTCTTGAATGGATCACGGTCCTGACCGATGATTCCGGCTCAGACGTCCTGATGATGTCTTTTGACGGTATCAGGATGCTGTGCATGTATGTTCTCGCACTTGTGATCCTTGTCATTCCTTTCTTTGCGATCATTTCATACCGCAGGATCGAAAATCGTATGCTTCGGTTGTTCATAATATATTACTGGATCATGTTCGGCACGACGATGCTCACATATTCCGTGAGTTACGCGCTCGTCTCCAACTGGCGTCTTTGCGGTCTCGTATGTACCGCTCTTATGCTGACCTTATGCTACACGTTATATATGCTGAAGAAGTGCAGATATGTGCGCTGGTTCATTCTGATCGTTCCGGTCATAGCCATATGCACGTTCATCGCCATGCTCACTGTCAAAAAGATCCCATCGGCTCTTAATGCAAACAGGAACGACGCTCTTATAGAGATATATGAAGAGCACGGCCTGACGCGCGGCTATTCTTCTTTCTGGAATTCGGCAAACGCTGTTACGGTCCTCAGCGACAACAAAGTTCATGTCAGTCCGATAGTATTCTGGCCGGACGGCCGCTACGGTGTCAGGCACTATCAATCTGAGCCGTCGGATTATGTGGATATTGAAGGGTGCGAAAGATACTTTGTTGCTGTAGATGCGGAAGAGATGGGATTTACGAAGGATACTCTTGTTGCAAACAGCATCGAGCAGATCAAATATGATGACAACCTCTACATCCTTGTCTTTGACAGGAATGTTTTCGATAACTTTGAGCCCGTATTCTCGGATCCTTATCCGTATGACACGAAAGGTGACTATTGATGAGCAGGCGGTCTTTTTATACGAGTCTTCTGTGTATTGTGCTGTGTTTGCTGACGCTCCTTGATTCCGACTCCATGTTTGCACCGTACCTTCTCGTTTCTTTATTTGCGATCTTTTGTCTGTTTAAAAATCAAATCTCAGACATTGACAAAAAAAGCCGTGCACACCGTATCATAATGATCGTATCCTTTATCGCGGCGATATTCATTACACTTGCCAATCACGGTATATGGCTGCATCCTGTGATGCCGGATATCCGTTCTGCGTTATTCGTCAGGATATGTAAGCTCCTCTATATAATCATCATCCTGTCGGGTGTGTATGTAAGCGTATATAACATACTTGTTTTCATCCGGCATGACCCCCAAAAGATGATGTTCAAGTCATCATCACCTGACGGCAGACGCCCAATCCTTTTCTTTTTGATTCCGTTTGTCGGCATTTCGGTATTATATCTGACTATATACTTTTGCTGCTATTATCCGGGACTTCTGTCCCTTGATTCGATCGATCAGGTAGATCAGATCTTTACCGGTGTATACTCGAACCATCAGCCTTTTTACCATACACTTCTGATCAGCCTTTTTATCCGCACAGGGCTGGCTGTATCAGGAAACATCAATGCGGCCGTTTGTGCTTATGCGATCTTTCAGGTCGTATTCATGGCCGCTGTTTTTTCATTTGTCATCTATAACATGGCGCTTCTCAGGCTTCCGACATCCGCAGCAGTCATCACCGGCATATGGTACGCACTGATGCCTTTTCATATCATGTTCTCGTTCACTGTATGGAAAGATGTTCTGTTCGGAGCATTTGTAACATGTCTTATCACATTCTTCATAAGACTTATGACTGATATCGGAAACAGAAGCCTTAACTATATCGGTTTTGCGATAAGCGGTCCATTCATATGCCTTCTTCGAAGTAACGGGTTGTTTGCATACCTGTTTGTATTCCTTGCGATGATACTTCTTTCGCGCAAGCAAAAAAAGATCCTGTATATCATGCTTACCACGATCCTCGTATGCCTGTTCCTTAAGCACGGCCTGCTGAAGATATGCGGCGTTACAGCGCCCGATACGGTTGAGTCTCTTTCCATTCCGCTGCAGCAGATATCAAGAGTGATAGTTGAAGACGGATACATCGAAGAAGCCGACAGGGAATTGTTCTCGCAGATAATCGATATCGATTCCGTAAAGGACGAATATGATCCGGAGATATCGGATCCGATCAAAAACATGATAAGAGACTTCGGAAATCAGGAATACCTGTCGCAGAATATAGGCGCCTTCGGCGCTGCATATCTGAAAACCTTCGTCCACAATCCAATGACATATGTGATCGCATGGACTGACAGTACCCGCGGCTACTGGAATTCAGGCTACGATTACTGGATATGGTACTGGGATGTGGAATCCAATGGTTTCGGGATCACCCGGTCCGTTGCGTCTCCGAGAGTCCTTCAGATAATGGATGAGTATCTCTGGCTCTACTATAACAATACGATCTTCCGTGTATTTACAGCTATCGGACTCCACGTATGGATACTCCTTATGCTGCTTTCCGTAAACATTTTTACCGGCAACCGGACAGGTATCATCGCTGCCATCCCGATACTTGCGATACTGCTTTCGCTTCTGATATCGTCACCCGTATTTTCGGAGTTCAGATATATGTATGCACTGTTTTGTTCATTGCCGATCATCACGGCGATAACACTCAGTAAATCTTGTCAATATAACAGGGAGGGGTCAAATGAAGATAACATGTAACAACACATATAAAGCGGACGAACAGATACTTCACGAAACAGTATTTGAAAAATACGGTTACAGTTCTCCTTCATCCGAGCGCGAGGTCATATGTCTTGCCCTCACCGGCAATAAAGCTGCGCTAAAGTCATATGCCGACCTTCTCTTCTATCGCAAGATAAACTGCAGGAACAACTACAAAAAAGCATTCCCGCTGTACTGCGAGGCAGCAGGACTGTCATTTACTGACGACGGAATATCCTGCAGCGGTGACGGAACTCCGCTTGCTTTCTATGTTCTCGGATACTACCTCGTCAACTACAAATGCGAGTCAATACTGAAGAAATGCGAAACGATCGAAGAGATCGAAAAACTGTCAAGGGACGAACGTCTGAGTATTGCCCTTGAACTTGCAACGGCAACTCTGTCTTCCACAAGGTCTCCGGCAGCAATAAATCTCATCGGACGAATACTTAAAGAGTGTCCGGAGCTTGCCGCAAGCCGTGACATCGAGGCTACTGCCGAAGAATACTTTGAGGACGCCGCTGAGGAGGGATATGTATTTGCATGTAACAATCTCGCTGCCAGAGAAGCGGATATGATCGTCGGAGAAGTCGGCGACTTAAGCGAGCATGTCAACAACTACATACATTATCTGACGATCTCGGCAGACCGCTACGAGCCTTATGCAGCCAATCGTCTTGGGCTGTTCTATATGCTGGGCGAGGTCCGCTCCAAGACCGGTGACACGGTATATCTGCATGAATTTATCAATACCAGATTTGCCAAGAAATACTTCCAGAAGGCTATCGTTTATCCGGATGTCAACAGTGCATGGGCGTACTTCAATCTCATCAAGTATTTCCACAAAGACTATGATACCAACATAGAACTTCTGAATGAGCATATGGACTGTATCAAGGAACTGAACCCCGCGGTATATGATATAGCGATAGAACTGTAAGATCGCATATAAAAAAGAGGGCGCATGCCCCCTCATTTATATATATAAACCCTCTATTTACCAAGAGCCTTGGCCCCTTTTCCTCGGCTCTTTGTATCTGTTTAAATACGGAATCCGTAATATCTGTACTGCTCGATCTTCTCCTGGTAATCCGACAGTTTGATGGTGAGTAGCAGAGCTGCGAATACTGTTCCGCATATTATCACAAGTCCGCTCTTTACGATCTCCGGTATCATGATGTGAAGTACAAGTGTACTCACAAAAGATAATGCCGCGATCTCACAAGCCCTCATGAGTATGTCTACCGTATCCTGTTTGATCTTCGGTATCCTTGCCGGTGCAAAAACAAGATTGATAAATGTCTTCTTAAAACCCCTCGTGATCTTCCTGCGTCGTCTGGCCCTTCTCCTCTGACTCTCGCTCATTATGTTCCCCCTTATTTTCAGCCTATCTGATTTATAAATCCCTCGTATGCTTTGGTGATGTATGCCCTTATTTCCCTGTCCGTAAACTCGACTCTGTTTCCCGATATCAGTGCTGCCATTCCGTGCACGAACATCCAGAACATCGTGAACAACTCCTTCTTCTTGGCGTATGTCATATCCGTCTGCCCCGTGATCTTTGTAAGTATCTGTGACCCCTCATCGGTCTTTAAGAACTCGTCAATAGTCCTTGTTCCAAAATCATCCACGGATGCTATAAGTTCGAACAGATTCTTTTCGCTCTTTGCAAATTCTATGTATTCCATGGCAGGTGCCATGTATGAAGGTGTCTTTCCTTTCCTGGCGATCATCCTGCCTATCAGGTCCTCAACGCTCATATAGAACAGTTCCGCCCTGAGTTCATCCATGTTCTCATATGCCCTGAAGATCGGTTGCGTGGAGCATCCGAGCCTTTCCGCCAGCTTCCTTGCCGTGACAGAGGCAAAACCGTATTCTCTTGTCATTTCAAAAGCTGTAGAACTGACTTTTGCCTTTGAAACCTTCTCCTTTGGAGGCATTTTCTACCCTTTGCGCGGAACGCACCCTCGTTTAATAACGTTGTTATGTATCTATGTTATGTTTTATTGTTATATATCATTGTTACATATCTACGTTACACATCTTTGTTACATAACATGGTTATTTTAACCTACAGCTTACATTATGTCAACAATAAATTTATCTTTTTTCACATATTTATTACAATAAAAAAAGCGCCTTCCGGCGCTTTTTTCACAACCCATACGATCGTATCCTATATGGTTTTACCCTTCCCGGCAAGATACTCTTTGATATATTCAAGAACTTCTCCGTACTCATTCAGGAAGCTCTCAACATTATCCTTAACAAAAGCAAGATCATCTGCTTTGGCCGCGAACTCATGCTCTTTGGCCGTTGCCGACAGCTTCTGTATACATGTACTCGCCATGACTCCCTTTACTCCGTGGGCTTCCACAGCGTACCTTCTTATATCTTCATCGGACGCAAGCTGCCTGATGAGCGGGATCTTCCTCTCACCTTCCCTGACGACCTCAGCAAGGATCATATCGACTGTCTCTTCGTTATTATCAAATCTTGCAAGAAGTGCTCCCATATCTACAGGACCTTCTCCCTCTTCCCGCTTCTTTGCCGTGCCGCTGTCTCCTTCATCCATCGATACCCTTCTTACCGGTTTGTACATGACCTTCTCAGGCGGCAGGTATTTGCGCACCATCTTAAGGAGTCTGACCGATTCAACCGGTTTACTCAGGTAATTGTCAAAACCTTCCTCTTCATATGCAGCTCTGCTTCCCATAAGCGCATTTGCGGTAAGTATGATCTCAGGCGTATCCGTATTTAGGCTTCCTTCAACCGTCCTTATCCTTTTCATTGTCTCGATACCGTCAAGCTCCGGCATCATATGGTCCATAAGGATCACGTCATATCTGTTAAGTTTACACAGTCTGATCGCCTCTCTGCCGTCGGATGCCACATCAAGCTTTACGCCCGTGCCTTTCAGGAACTGTCTGACAACAACCTGGTTTGAAACATTATCATCAACTTCAAGAACGCATGCCTCGGGTGCGATATAGTTCTCGTCGATCTCCTCAAGATCATCATCCTCTACGGAGTTTCCGGAGTTATATTTTTCATATGCACGCTCATCCATCGGATCCTGAGGTATCCTGACGGAGAATGTGCTTCCCTTTCCGTATACGCTCTCAACATGGATCTGGCCGCCCATCTTCTCGACAAGGCTTTTTACTATCGAAAGTCCCAGGCCTGTTCCCTGTATGCTCTGATTCTTCCTGAGATCCAGACGGTGGAATGCATCGAATATCCCGTCAATATCTTCCTGTTTTATACCTATTCCCGTGTCGCTCACATAGAAGCAGAGAACGTATTTCTTCTCCTGTTCAAAGCATTCTCCCGTAAAGGTAACGGTACCCTCCCGTGTATACTTAACAGCGTAGGTGAGAAGATTCACAACGATCTGTGTTATCCTCTTCTCATCACCGTAGAGCATCTTCGGAAGATTCCGGGGCTTGCCCACCTTGAACGCTATTCCTTTATTCTTTGCCTGAGTCTCCAGTATCCTGACCGCGTTATCGAACAATTTCTCCGGATCATAGTTGTCGCAGACTATCTCCTCCATATCATTTCCGATCTTGGAAATGTCAAGAACATCATTGATCAGCGACAGGAGCATCGTTCCGGAATCGTTTATGATCCTCGCATATCCGAGTACATCCGGGTCCTTGCTCTCTCTAAGTATCATCTCATTCATTCCAAGGATGGAGTTGATCGGAGTTCTTATCTCATGCGACATACTGGCAAGGAACTTCGTCTTCGCTTCACCCTCTTCGGCAGCGCGGTCCCTCTCAAGCTGTATTTCCTTGATCTCCAGAAGCTGCTGGATTATCGCAAAAGCAAACAGTATGTATAATCCCGCTATCACGGCTCCGCCTTCGATACGTTCAACGGTCGTATTTATGAGTATTATCTCAATAACGCACGATACAATGAAAACAAGAAATCCGTAAGCCACGAACTTGTAGCTTTCGGAATTTCCTCTCCTGATATCAACGATCGTGATCACTAATGCCGCGATCGCCGCGACCGCAACCGCCGCATCAAGATACGGAAGTGCTATCGTAAAATTCAGGATATGCGTCATGTGAAGAGACGTAAACCCGATAAGACTGATAAACTCAAACACGACGATCGCAAAATACCATTTTCTGTACCTGCATTTCTGTATATTGTCAAGGTATGCAATAAACGGGAATACGATGCACAGCGTTGTCATATATGACATCAGCCCGTCAATGAACTGCGTCCTGAACAGAAACTGAAGGACAAACGAGTCAACGACCATCCAGGATGAGGTAACAAATATACCCATCGCCATCAGTATCAGATTGATATCATACTTGTATATGAGTTTCAGAGCGATCCCGGCGATCAGTATCGCAAGCGAGCATATAAGAAGAGAAAGGGACATCACGAACTGGAATGCACCGCTTTTGATCTCCAGATATCTGACGACCTCATACTCATTACCTGCATAAGCTCCGAAGAATTTACCGCTGAAGTTCACTTTGTCGATCGTTATCTTTATCTCCTGTCCGGCATCTTCCTGCTCAAGAGGGATGACAAAATAGGAGTTCTTGGCAGGACCGCCTACGAGCGGAGCATCGGACCTTTTCCACTCCTTCACTACCCTGTCGCCTATCTCAACCTTCAGATCGGATTTGTTCAGAAACGCTATAACGGACCCTTCCGGAAGATCGTCAGGAAGATCGGTCTTGAATATAAACTCTTCCCTTCCGCCCTTTTCCACCTTAACGGGAGCGGTTATCGACACGGGACCCGACATCTGGTCAACGTATGTCCAGTCCTCCATATCATATACATCCTGGCGCTGTATAAGAACAGCCTTGTCTTTTATTATGAACCAGGTCATGTAGAAAAGGGATGCAAGATATATGATCAGTACGATAGCGTACAGTATACGTTCAATATAGTCTCGCCAGGTTCTCATTATTTCTGCCTCCCTTTTTGAACGTCGTTTCTTTTAAGCACGACAACCGTATCCTCACCGTTTATAACGGTATCTTTCTGCGGGATCAGCATCTTACTGTCTCTTCTTATGCACGTGCACGTAACACCAAGCGCCGACTCGAGTTCGGAAACGCTTGCATTTACCCATTCACTTTTTTTACTTATCCAGACTTCTCCGAGGAGCATGTTCTCCGTGTCATGATGAGCAGTTTCAATAACGAGCCTGTCGCCATCACGTATGATCTCGTCTTCATACGCCCTTATACTATCATTACCGCGAAGTACGGCGGCGATCTTCATGCCTTCCGGGATGGCAATGCTGCCTATACGCTTTTGGCACCATATATGATCCTTTTGGATCAAAAGCACGATATGATCGAGAGGATTCTCATCTATCGTCCCATCAATATCCTTGATCCTTGTGTATTGTTGGACGAATCCGGCGCTGAGTATTCCGGTCGGTATCGCAACTATCCCTACCCCGAGAAATGCCAGTATTATCCCGACGAAACGGCCCGCGGGCGTGATCGGATAGATATCTCCGTAGCCTACCGTAAGAAGAGCGGAAACAGCCCACCAGACTCCTGAAAATGCGTTTTTGAAATTATCAGGCTGAACATCATGTTCAAGATTATACATCAGTATCGATGACGCTATAACGAGCATCAGGATTATGAACACAGCAGATGCGATCTGATTCTTTTTTTCCCTGATGACATCGGTAATGACATTGAAAGCATCATAATACCTGTTGATACGAAAGAGCCGGAGGATCCTGACGACTCTCAGCATGCGAAATGCGACAACACCTGACGGGATCGCCGCTGCCGGAAATATCTTCATGATCCAATACGGAAGAAATGATACAAGATCCACGATGCCGTAGAGCGAGAATACGAACGCAAACAGAGCTGCGGCATATGGTTTTTTGTCCGGATATTCAAGATCGGCCGTAAAGAGCCTGAGCACATATTCAACTGAAAAGATCACTACCGTGACCAGTTCGATACGGCTCAGGATCCCGATATAACGCGCCGACACATCAAATGTCTCAAAAAATATAATGAACAGATTTATAAGAATGGAAGCAGCGATCACTATATCGAATATCCTGCTCGGCACATCACCGACATATCCGATCCTTATGATCCTGTATATCTCCGATCTTATGTCGGAACTTCTCTTTTCCCGATCAGTCAAGCTCAAACGCTCCCGTGTACAGTCTGTAGTACTGTCCCTTTGCTTCCAACAGTTCGTCATGGCTTCCCCGTTCAATGATGCGGCCATGATCAAGAACGATTATAACATCAGAATTCTTAACAGTCGACAATCTGTGTGCAATAACGAACGTGGTCCTGCCCTTCATCAGTGCATCCATTCCGCCCTGTACCGTCTGCTCTGTCCTCGTATCGATCGATGACGTAGCCTCATCAAGTATCATTACCGGAGGATCTGCAACCGCCGCTCTTGCTATCGACAGAAGCTGTCTCTGTCCCTGGGAGAGGTTTGCGGCATTACCCGAAACGATCGTATCGTAGCCGGCAGACAGATGTGAGATAAAATCATGTGCTCCGACCCGTTTTGCCGCTGCGATGCAGTCTTCGTCGGAAGCATCGAGCCTGCCGTAGCGGATGTTCTCCATAACGCTTCCGGTAAACAGGTTCGTATCCTGAAGAACAACTCCCACTGCATGACGAAGATCCACCTTACATATCTTGTTGATGTTGATCCCGTCATATCTGATCTTGCCGTCGGCTATATCATAAAATCTGTTGAGAAGATTCGTTATCGTAGTCTTGCCCGCACCGGTCGCTCCGACGAAGGCAACCTTCTGACCGGGTTTTGCGAACAGTGACACATCGAACAGTACCTGTTTTTCTCCGTCATATGAAAAATCAACCCCGTCAAGGACTATGTCTCCGCGAAGCGGGGTGTATGTAACGGTCCCTTCCATCTTATGCGGGTGTTTCCATGCCCACTGTCCGGTTTTTTCATCGGTCTCGACAAGCTCTCCGTTCTGTTCGCGGACATTTACGAGATGGACATATCCGTCATCCGATTCGGGTTTTTCATCCATTACCCTGTATATCCTCTCGCATCCCGCAAGGCCTGCAACTACCGCATTGATCTGCATCGATATCTGTCCTATCTGTCCGCAGAACATCCTTGTCATACCGAGGAACGGCACGACGAGACTGATCGAAAAACCCATCCCGCCAAGGCCGAAATTCCTGACACCTGTTGATATGAACAGTCCTCCCGCGATACCGACAATGACATACAGGATGTTACCCATATTGTTGAGTATCGGGCCGAGGATATTAGCGTATTTGTTGGCGGTCGATGAGACCGTAAAAAGTTCCTCGTTGACTTTTTCAAACTCTTCACGGCACTGTGTCTCATGGCAGAATACCTTCACAACCTTTGCACCGCTTATAGTCTCCTGGATATACCCTTCGGTCTTTCCTATCGCCTGCTGCTGTTTGAAGAAAAATCTGGCGCTTCCGCCTCCGATGAACTTGGTGATCACAAACATGAGCGCCACGCCTGACAGTACGACCGCAGTCATATAAAAACTGTAGTAGAGCATGATGCATATGACGGTCACGATCATAACAGCGGTATTGAGTATCTGCGGAAAGCTCTGGGATACCATCTGCCTGAGCGCATCGATATCGTTGGTGTACAGACTCATCGTATCTCCGACAGGTCTTCTGTCGAAAAACTTTATCGGAAGTCTTTCCATACTCTCAAACAGTTTGCTTCTCATCTTCTTGAGAGTTCCCTGGGTGATCGTGGCCATCATCTGCGTGAATACAACATTGCACGAAAGTGCGATGACATACAGCACAACAAGTATCGCTACATAATGAAATATCTCGCCTTTGACGCCTGCCCAGTCGCCGCTCTTATATGCGGTCTCTATTACGGCGATGACTTTCTGCTGGAATATAGACGGCATCGATGAGATGAGCGACGACAGCAGTATACAGCTAAGGACTATCGGTAGTCTTACCGGAAAGAAAGAGAACACGTCTTTTACGACTCTCTTTACGATCCCTTTCTGAAGTTTTTCTCCGGGCGCAAGACCGGGGCCGCGCCTTCCTCTGGGGCCGTGATTACTTGCCATTGTCATCACCTCCCTTGTTCTGGGATTCGTATATCTCGCGATATATCCCGTTATTCTCAAGGAGCTCCTTATGAGTTCCCATGGCATTGATCCGTCCTTCGTCTATGACGATGATCATATCGGCATCCTCTACCGAAGCGGTTCTCTGCGCGATTATAAGCTTTGTCGTCTCGGGAATGTACTCGCGCATTCCCTTTCTGATCATGGCATCGGTCCTGGTGTCGACTGCGCTTGTGGAATCGTCAAATATGATGATCTTCGGCTTTGCCAGGAGGGCACGTGCGATACACAGTCGCTGTTTTTGTCCGCCGGAAATATTGACTCCGCCGTGGTCTATACGGTATTCGTATTTGCCTTCCCTTGACTCTATGAATTCTTCGGCGCATGCCAGACGGCATGCTTCTTTTATCTCATCCATAGTCGCATCGGGATTTCCCCAGCGCAGGTTTTCTGCGATCGTTCCTTCAAACAGGACATTTTTCTGAAGCACCATGGCTACATTTTTACGAAGTACATCAAGGTCATATTCCTTAACGTTCACTCCGCCAACCCTGACTGTTCCCGCTACTGGATCATAAAGTCTCGGGATCAGCTGTACGAGGGATGATTTTCCGCTTCCGGTAGAACCTATTATCCCAACTGTCTTTCCCGATTCGATCTTAAGTGTCACATCCGTAAGCACGTTGTTGTCCGGATTTCCCTTATAGGCAAAATCAACATGATCGAATTCGATCGACCCGTCGGCAACAGACTCGCATGCGTTCTCGGGATCGGGGCTTGTGATGTCGGATCTGGCATCAAGTACCTCTACTATCCTGTTCGCGCTCTCCGATGCGAGAGTGATCATAACGAATATCATCGACATCATCATAAGAGACGAAAGTATCATAAAGCTGTATGTGAGCATCGCGGATATCTGTCCGATGTTGGCTTCGATACCTCTTGTGGTGATCACGACATAGGAGCCGAAGCTGAGAACGAATACCATTACCGCATACAGACAGAACTGCATGACAGGCTGGTTCCATGCGAGGATCTTTTCGGCTTTTGTAAAATCCTTTCTTACATCTTCCGATGCGACATCAAACTTGTGCTCCTCGAAGCCTTCCCTGACAAAAGACTTGACCACGCGCATTCCGACGATGTTCTCCTCAACCGACTCGTTCATCCGGTCGTATTTTTTGAATATCCTGCGAAACAGCGGCATGGCAACATAAGCCACCCTTATGAGCGTTGCAGCAAGTATCGGAACGACAACGACAAATATCCATGCCATCCTTCCACCAAGCCTGAACGCCATGATGAATGCAAATATCATCATGAACGGTGCACGTACCGCTATCCTGGTCAGCATCATGAACGCATTCTGGACATTGGTGATATCGGTCGTCATCCTCGTGACAAGTGAACTCGTCGAGAACCTGTCGATATTATCAAATGAAAAATCATTAACCGCGGCGTACATATCGGAACGAAGGTTCCTTCCGAATCCGCAGCTTGCCGTGGCACTTGTGAACCCGGCTATCATTCCGAACGCAAGGCTCCCCAGAGCCATAACGGCTAATATCCCGCCAAAGCGCGCAATATCGGATACAGTCTCGCCGGCACTGATACGATTTATCAGTTCTGCCATGTAAAACGGGATCGTACATTCCAGAATTACTTCACACATAACAAGCAGCGGTGTAGCGATCGTACTGGCCCTGTATTGTCTGATCGTTGAAGCAAGTTTCCTGATCATTTTCTATCTCCTATGCATTGTCATTCATCTTAACAAGTTTTGCAGCCTGATCCGCGGCTATACAGGCATCTATTATCTCCTGTATGTCTCCGTTCATAACCTTATCAAGCTTGTACAGCGTAAGACCAATCCTGTGGTCCGTCACCCTGCCCTGCGGAAAATTGTATGTCCTTATCTTCTCGGAACGGTCTCCGGTTCCTATCTGACTCTTTCGAAGTTCCGCCTCTGCATCATGGGCTTTCTGCTGCTCCATATCGTAGAGTTTCGCACGAAGAAGTGCAAATGCTTTTGCTTTATTCTGAAGCTGTGATTTTTCCGTCTGGGAATAGATAACTATACCTGTCGGATAATGTGTGAGCCTGACTGCCGAATCCGTTGTATTGACGCACTGTCCGCCGTTTCCGGATGCTCGCATGACATCGATCCTGACATCCTTTTCGTCTATAGTTATGTCAACCTCTTCCGCCTCCGGCATAACGGCAACGGAAATGGTCGATGTATGTATCCTTCCGCCGCTCTCAGTCTCGGGAACCCTCTGGACTCTGTGAACGCCACTCTCGTATTTCATGACCGAATAAGCGCCCTGTCCCGTGATCATGAACGTAACTGACTTCATGCCACCTATACCGATCTCGTCAGCCTCCATCGTTTCGACCTTCCAGCCGCGTCCTTCCGCATAGTGTACGTACATGCGGTAGATCTCCGCCGCAAAAAGGGCCGCTTCGTCTCCGCCGGCTCCGGCTCTGATCTCCACGATGACGTTCTTGTCATCATTCGGATCCTTCGGAAGCAGAAGTATCTTAAGTTTTTCCTCGAGTCTCTCCACCCTGTCCTTTGCGTCGGCGAGTTCTTCCTTGAGCATCTCGCGCATATCGTCATCTGACTCCGCATCGAGCATCTCCAGGCTGTCCTCGATATCCTTTTTACTCTTCTTGTACTGCCCGTATGCCTCAACGATCGGAGCGAGATCGCTCTGCTCCTTCATGAGACGTTTGAATCTGTTCTGATCATCCGCGCAGCCCGGCTCGCCGAGTTCGCTCATGATCTCTTCGTACCTGATCAGAAGATCTTCTAATTTGTCAAACATAGTTATAGTCCTCTTTTTCTATGTGCCATCCACATACATAGTCCTTCTCAAAACACGCTCCCGCTCATTTCCGGGCGTAGCTGACGCTAGACTCGTGAAAAACCTCGTCAAGCGCAGACGCCCTCCAACGGTTTTGATAAGGACCATGTACGTGTATGGCTTAACAACTTGCCAAAACCACTCTGTCGTTTCCGCTAAAGTCCTTAATTACATTGATATCCGCGAAGTTCGCTTCGGCGAGAATCTGCGATACGGCATCCGCCTGGTCGTATCCGATCTCGAAAAAGATACGCCCGCCTCGTACAAGATGATCCGGCGCCGACTGTGCTATCCTCCTGTAGAAGATCAGCCCGTCCTCGCCGCCATCAAGTGCCATATGTGGTTCATGATCACGGACCTCGGGCATGAGTTCTTTGATATCAGCGGTCCTTATGTACGGCGGGTTTGATATTATCACATCAAACTTTTGGTCATGCGCGATCGCATCGTAAAGGTCTCCGACTATAAACTCCGCGCACCCTCCGTTCAGTCCGCCTGTCTCTTCGAGCCTGTCACGGTTTATATTTGCCACATCGCAGGCATCCGCAGATATATCAACGCCGACTCCGCGGCATCCGTTCTTGTAGTGCATCAGCGATAACAGAAGGCATCCGCTTCCCGTGCACAGGTCAAGAATATCCGATCCGTCCTGTACGTACCTCATCGCCTCTTCCACAAGACATTCACTGTCCTGACGCGGGATGAGCACTTTATCATTTACGTACAGATCCATCCCCATGAAGGAGCATTCTCCCGTCAGTTGCTGCAAAGGGATATGCCCGGCTCTCTTCCTTACGATACTCTCATATTTTGCGGCTTCACTGTCGCTCACGGATGTGTCAGGATATGCCAGGAGCGTGTTCCTGTCATGTCCCGTAATAAATTCCAAAAGCAGCCTTGCATCCAAGGCTGCTTCCGTTATTCCGGCGTCTGACAGAATGCCTTCGCCGAATTTATATGCTTCCCTATAATTCATCGGATTCGATCTTAAGATACTCCTTCCAGTCAAATACCGCCTCAACGGCTGCAATACCGACCTCTATCATGGAATCATCCGGTTCGCGCGTAGTAAGACGCTGCAGCCACATACCCGGGGCAGACAGTATCCTTATGATGATATTGTCCGATCTTCCCGCCAGCCTTATTATCTCATATGATATAGAAGCTATAACAGGGATCAGCAGTATCCTTATCGCCACTCTGGCCACCGGTTCTTCAACCCTTATGAAAATGAAGAGTATCACGCTGATAAACACAACGAAGAACAGAAAGCTCGTTCCGCATCTTTTGTGCTCGCGTGACGCTTTTCTGACATTCTCAACATTCAGCTCATGTCCGGTCTCAATGCAGTTGATGCATTTATGCTCGGCTCCGTGATACATGAACACCCTGCGGATATCCTTCATGCACGAAATGAGCACTATGTATCCTACAAAGATCACAACCCTTAATACTCCCTCAGCCACCGCTATGGCCGTATCACTGACTATAACGCTTGACAGCAGTCTTGACAGATAATAGGGAGCAAGCACGAACAGTCCGATGGCGATCGCCATCGAAAATATCACGGTCACGACCGAAAGCACCTTTTCCGTATGATCCTTGAATATCCTGTCGAGTATCTTGTCCTTCTTGTGTGTATCCTGCTCTTCCTCATAGAATTTTGCGGAATAATTGAGCGTTCTGATACCGAGTATAAGTGAATCGATGAAATTGAAAACGCCGCGGATAAAAGGAATGCGTGTAAGTGCCTTGGAAGGAGCAAAAGAATCATACTCTTCCACAGACACATCAATATCACCGTCAGGTGTTCTGACGGCGACCGAATACATATCCTTATTCTTCATCATTATCCCTTCAAGAACGGCCTGGCCGCCGATTCCGGAATAACGCGCTTTTTTTCTTTTCTTCTTCATATCTCTAAAATACTGTATGTGGCTCGCCATTTAGATTCGACTTTGTCGAATGGGGCTCGCCGTGTATCAAGGAATCCTCCCACCCCTCGCCGGGGAGGCATCTCACACTTCGTGTAAGATATTTCGTGGGCCCCTCCTTGATACAAGAAATGAGTGCCGAAGCACTCATCATCTCTTTCCTATTTAACGCCGTACTTCTTGTTGAACTTATCGATACGTCCGTCGGTTCTTGCACCCTTCTGCTGTCCTGTGTAGAAGCTGTGGCACTTGGAACAGATCTCAACGTGAATGTCTTCCTTGGTAGAACCTGTCACGAATGTATTTCCGCAGTTGCAGGTTACGGTAGCCTGATGATATGCGGGATGTATTCCTTCCGTCATTATTAATTCACCTCACTAGTTTTACGATTACAAACAGTATGAAGATTATAACTCAAGCTGTTTATGTACGCAAGTATTTTTT
>JAFZQP010000136.1 GCA_017620345.1 Lachnospiraceae bacterium | reverse complement strand
CCTGTTTTACTGATCCCGATATTGTCCACTTCGCATTGTTTCCTGTTACCGCTGTAGGAAAACCGGCTGTGGTCTTATAGAGAAAATCACCGCCGACTATGGCTCTGGCTGTCGGTTCTGCCTTCCACATACTTCCCGTACCGGAAAATGTAATACTATCCCGAACTTTTAATCTTGAATTAGTTCCCAAATATAGATTGTTTTTTGTCTGGATATAATTACCTGCGATATCAACAGTTCCGCCCTCCTGAATAGAGACAGCTTCTGAAGTCGTAAAATTTCCATTAACGATCAAAGTACCGTTTTCACCTGTATCTATTGGAATTGCATTTAGATTTAGGTTTCCGTTTACGGTCAAATTTTGTCCGTTAAGTTTTATTTTATAAAAATAAAATGAGAACTCAGGGTCATTAAAAAAAGAAGCCTCTTTTTCTGTATCTTCTTCTATATTGTATATTGTTCTATCTATACCATCCCTCGATATATCTTCGTTTATCGATTCAACTGTTACCATTTCTTCCCCTGCCCATGTAATCATTGGATCGACGATACACATGCTCAGCAAGATACATAAAAAAATTGTTACAAAGGCCGCTGACTTTTTTTTCATTTTTCATTTTCCTCCATATATAGCTTGTATTATTATATGCAGTCCTTAAACATGACTTAAATCGGGCTTTTTCTGCGTTCAATAATACACTCTCATGCTTGGACCGTCAATTATCGTAACACCATACGAACCATTCGGACGAATATGGCGTTGACGGATTAATGCATTCGAAAAGCGGGCGCTTGTCAATCGAATGTGATTATAACGGGAGAAAGCTTCGAAAGGAACTGGTTGAAGAAAAGTATATATATCCGGGGTTTGAGGAGGACTACGGAAATATGTCCCTTGATAATATGATCACGGAATACATGATCGGGGAAGAATCATGATTTATTATCTGATGCATAGAGATGCCGCTGTTGTAATGCTGATATAGGTATAGGCGGTGCAATACGGCTTTATTAAAACGCTCCGGAACAATCCGAAGCGCCTTAATAAGTCGCTATTAACAAAATCTCTGTCAAATGACCTACCACATCATATCAATACCATACTCCGTATAGTGATCCCTTATTACTCCATCAGTTGATATCAGCGTTAAATCATTCAGCTTGCCAACCGAAATAATGAGTCTGTCAAATGGATCTGTATGATCTTTAAAGAGTGGCAATTCCATTGTCTTCGCAATCTGATCGATCGTTACAGGAATTGTGCTAATACCATTATCTTTACATTGATTAACAATCCACTCCAATGGCTGACTGATACTTAACTTACCTATCTTAATCTTTATTGCCATCTCCCAAAATGAAATATCGCTGACATATAATTCATCCGCTTCTTCCATCATTTTTATCGTTTCCGACGAAAGGGAACTATTAGCAATTTCTCCAAACATCATGATGATCAACGCATTTGTATCCAGTAAACACTTCATATGTACTCCTTCATACATTCCAGAGCATCATCAAAATCCGGAGCTATAGAAACAAAAGCATCCGACAAAAACCCTACTCTCCTTTTTTTTGATCCATCAGCTACCTCTTTTGCTACCTGTGAGGACGAATTCCTAACTCTATACTTTAAGTAGCGTGCGAAATCTATAAGCAGATTAATATCCGCCTCCGACATATCAGCCACTTCTTTTTGAAGAATATCCGATGTCACACTATCACCTCCACTCTTCTTGAGTACCACGCCATTTAAAGTCCGCTTCGCAGAGGCGTGTACTAAACTTTGCATTACTCTTAATGATATAATAACACCCCTCACTATATGCTGCAATCTGCATTATCAGCATAGATATAGCATCATCGGATAAATCAACATTCCTGGTTAATGAATAATTGCAGACCTGATCAAAGAAAGTGGCGCCCGGGCTAACTAAACAATTACGTCTGGAAGCGAATGAATGCAAACACGGGGACGGAAGAACCGCCCCCGTGTCTTATAGTCTGGATATGACAGTCACACAAGATGAATTTTTAGTAGAAATACAAAATGAACGTTTTCGCCTTCTTCATTTTCTCACTAACAACGTCGGCCGAAAAACAAGCATATTCACCTTTGCGTTCGGCCCCAATAAAACCGTCACCCGGCTTTACACCAATTCCGGCATTCCAATTATTACCAATTCCCTCTTTTGTGATCCTGACGCGAATCTCACCTCCGGTAACATACATTTTTCCGCCCGACTCTTCAACTCCGTCAATAACTAAATCGCTTTTTTCTACTGCAATTCCGTTTTCTGCGCTATGTTGAGTATCTAAAACCAACTCTGGACCCTTTGTATTCGGCTTTGTTTCTTCAGCTGTCAGTTCTATGACATCTGTTTTGGCACTTGTCATATTATCCGCGTAATCTGCTGCCGTAGCCATGATCATAAATCTGTACGCGCTCGCATCGCCCGATACGACGAGATCCTTTGCAACCGTTACCGTTCCTTTCTTTTGATTGATCGTTACCTTGCCATAGAGTGGGCTGGCAGCTGTCAATGCATTTCCATCCGCATCAAGAACTTCCCAGTTAAGCTTCGTATTTGCGGGCTTCTTGGTCTTTTCCCCACCGTTGTATGTGACCGTAGGCTTTATCGTAAGCGCTTTCTTGGCCTTCTTGACATATGAACTCTGCGGCACCGAAACAGTCAGTTCATCAATTCCCTGTTTAACCGTAAGCGCAAGAGTTGCAGCCTTGGGAAGAGGGCTTCCTACCTTGCTGACAGGTAATACACTCAACTTATACTTGCCCGGAGTCAGGGCTGAATCCTCAAGGATTATACTGTCCCCATCGATAATTATCTTTTTGGAATCATCCTCGTTATCCGACGATCTTACCGTCTCACCCGCTGAATTTGTGATCTCGGCATAAGCAAGCGATCTGAACGTTGTATTCTTACTGTACTTGGCTGTTGCAAGAAGAATTCCGTCATCTCCGCCTTCTCCGCATATGAAACTTACCTGCTTCTTGTTAAGTCCGAGTTTAGTTTCATAAGCCGGCTCTTTTGTTGACACACTTATCTTTTTAACAGGACTTTCTATTGCAGGATTATTGATCGTACCCCGTACAAGCTTCACTTCAAAATCATACTTCTGTGCATGTCCGTCTCCCAGATCCTTACTTTCGTCTTTCAAAAGACGTATGAAATGAGATGATTCATCTGCCGGAACATAGGTGGGTTCTATCTTCTCTATCATACCCTCCGCTATCTGTTTATTCTTGGGAACATTTGCTTTACCTTCGATCACAAACCATAGGCGCGAATACTCTTCCGCTGCCTTTGGTACTGCAAGAGACAATGTTACACTCATATCTGTTGTCTCTATAACTTTAACCGTAGGTGCCGGAAGCTTCTTGGCTACCTCGGGAGTTATAACGAAAGGATCCCCATAAGAAATATCCGGATTCTTCTTATCAACGATCTCAACCCATATCTGAGAGCTTGCGATCGTATCGTCCTTAAATGTCGAAACCCTAAGATAGTAATTGTCTTTTGCATCCTTAACAACTGATGCATCAGCGTACTCCCCGCCAACAGTCACTTTTGCATCAAGACCGCTCAAATGACAGGTCTTGGGGTTTACGGACAGCTGATAATCTTTTATGTCTCCCGCAAACTGTGTAACTGTATTAGCCATCTTCGACTTATCATACTTGAATCCCTTTGCGCTGATGCTCTTAAGTTCTTCCGCTTCAACCTTGGGCATTATCACTATTGAAGGCTTATCAAGGAATGCTGCCTCGGCAAGAATATCCGAAGGTATCTCACAATAGATCCCTTTGTTGTCCTTAATAAGCGTTGTCGCCTGAGTCTTGTCACCATACTTTATAGTTGCATCCATTGACGCTATCTTATATGCAGCAAATCCGGTATCCTCGACCGTAAGCTTAACCTTTGCTTTATCATATTCCTTGGAATTGGTTACATAGTCTCCGCTGTTGCCACTTACAACTTCTGTTGTTATTTCATAGTCACCTTCAATAGTCCCGCTTGCTGAAATGGCATCCTTTCGAAGACCGGTCTCCTCAAGCAGGACGTCGGCACTGTCTTCAATCGTTTCAAGGTCGATCAGAACATAATTATTGTCCCACCATAAATCTCCATAGAATTTCTTATCACCCACCGTTGCTCTAAAGAATCCGCCTCCGTTCGGATGATCCGTGGTAGGTGTACCAAATCCGGGGATCACAACATGATTTCCGCTTCGAAAACTGAACTCACTTGTCCCGGCATATACATCAACAGGTCCGTTTAATTCCTTGCCATTCTCTTTATAAGCCACCATAACAACACTTTTCGCATCGGATGCTTTATCAAGCGTCAATATCCTATCGGCAGCACCTACTCTGAGAATTCTGTATTCTTTACCTTTATTCCCATAAACACTTGCGTTCTCAATATTCTCAGCTGTTACCGTATAAGAATATACAGCACCTTCAATCGATGTCGGAGTAAGGATCTGTGAAAGCAGCGATGCAAAAGGTTTATAATCGTCTGTCGTATCCTTATCGATAATAGTGAATGTAAATCCGTTTGCGGATACAACCTCTCTGCCATCTACCTTCTCACCGGTAAATCCTTCGCCTTGCTCAAAAGAAGCATAATCATCAAGCCTGTCAGACACTCCTACAACAACAGTGTTTTCTGCATCTTCTGTTTTTTCTTCTTCCTCTGCAACGATCTCTTCAACCACTTCCTCTTCCGCATACACATAAGCCGGCACCGCTGTCGCGATCGTTGCAGCTGCCAATGCGCATGTCAGGATACGTTTTACAAACGAATTCCACTTCATCTTTAACACCTCCGCAATAAAAGTAGTTCAAAACACATTAGGGAAATTTTACTCCCTGTTGCAATACATTGTCAACGGAATGTGACATATGATAAAATCATACGCATTATGTTAAAACTCTATCTTGCTCCGATGGAGGAGCTTACGGGATATGTGTTCAGAAATGTGCTCAATAAACACTTCGGAGGCGTGGATAAATACTTCACTCCGTTCATATCCCCTGACAACAGGATAATGAAGACAAGGAGCAGCCGGGAGATCATACCCGAAAACAATGCCGGACTGTATGTCGTACCGCAGTTTCTGACTAATGACAGCGAACTCTTCAATGAAGCTGCAAAGCTCATCGCAGACTTTGGCTATGATGAGATCAACATCAATTTCGGATGTCCTTCAAATACGGTTGCGGCAAAGTTTAAGGGCAGCGGTATACTGCGCTCTCCAGATCTTATGGACCGGTTCCTTGACGGTGTGTTTAATGGAAAGGACAGCATATTCAGCTCCGATCCAAAGTTCAGGATATCTGTTAAGACACGGATCGGATATAGCGACACGTCAGATCTTGATGAGGTCATAAGGGTGCTTGAAAGATACCCTTTTTCAGAGACCATCGTACATCCGAGGCTTAAGAAGGATCTGTATAACGGCCCGGTCCGGACGGAGATGTTCGACAGGGCATGTGACAGGCTTAAGGGAGACATCGTATATAACGGAGATATCAACTCGGCAGATGATTTTTGCAAAGTGGCAGAAAAATACAACGACAGGATCACGGCAGTCATGATAGGCCGGGGTGCGATAAGAAACCCGGGAATATTTCGGCAGATACGCACCGGCAGGGTGATGACGGTAAATGAGCTGTATGATTTTCTCACGGATCTGTATGATACATACATAAATGACTTCGGTGCGGAGAATGCTCTCGGCAAGATGAAGGAAGTCTGGTCGTATACAGTTTCACTCATTTCCGATGAAAAAGAACGCCGCAGGATCTTCAAGACGATCATCAAGGCAAGGCGTGAATCCGAGTACAGGGACGCTATAACCGTAGCAAGAAGCCAAATGCAGTTGTAAAATTTATTGCAAAAACATATCCATGCTTGTTATAATCTAGACAGATGTAAACATCAGGGAGTAATAAACTGTGTGCCAGCACGATAAGGAGCGTACGATATGAATTTTGAATTATGGCTGTTTACGATCAAGAGGCTCGGTCAGACGATGGATGCGGCAAAGCTTATATTCGACGGACTGGGTGAAGCCGAACAGGAAAAGCTTCGAAAAGAATACGAGGAATACACCAAAGCAGAAGGTCAGGGCTGATCGCCCTGACCTTCTTTTATATCATATCAATTCTGTATATGGTGAGCCGCTGCATGAGCGTGGCGTCTTGCCCTCTTCCACCTTGCGTGATGCAGGATCAGGATCATGAAGCATGTCAGTGCTATGCCGAATGCAATGGCAGCACCTGCCACAAGCCAGTTGACAAGGGTTGTTGATTTAACAACCTCCTGAGTGATCGCATATGATGAGAACCTGTCGGTGATAAATGTTATTGTTTTCGGGTTATCATCAAGATCCGGAAGGAGTGTCAGGCTTCCCTGATGGAGTCGCAGTACCGAATATACCTTTCCGGGGCTGTATATCTCATCAGGTATTTCTATGACAACCTCAAGAGGTGTCGAAAGTTCATTAACCTTCTGGGTAAGACCGTCCATTGTCTTGAGTATCGTAAGGTCAAAGTACTGAACAGGTTTCTGACCGATAAACCCTTCCATCGTCTTTTTGGTCGAATCATCGACCTCTGTCTTGGTAAGGCTGACTGAAACATCCACAACATCACCCTTGGCCATCGCAAGTATCTCATCGTTTGACAAAAGACTCTCTATGACCTTGCCCAGATTTCTGATGCTCTCATCCTGGCCGGCCGGAGCCAGATCATTTATCGCATACTCTTCAAGTTCTCCGGTAGTGATAGCTACGCTAAATACCGGGTCGAGATTGCCGTTTGAGATCATACTCTCAACTTCATCCATCGAGACACCGAGCGAACGCGAAACAGGTGAACTGTTTGCTTCATCATTCTGAGCATCCTCTTCGCTTATGCCCAGTTCCTCATCGGAAGGAACATGCACATCACTAAGATCCATCTCCTCGACGGAGTTGTCTCCTCCTTCACCGTTTGCGGCTTCGTTGATGCCGATCGTTGATGTACCGGTCGCGGTGTTGGATTCCGTCTTGGGTATGACCTGTACCTTGGTTTCCTGCGTGGGTTTCCCGGTTGATTCAGCTGCTTTCTTACCTGCATCTGTTTGAACGAACGCGGCAACTATCATATGCGGTCCTGTAACGTTCGTGAATGTATACGTACTCACCGGACCTATCTGGGCTCCGTCAACCGCAACAGCCAGAATAGCAAATCCCGTCTTGGGAGTGATCGTATATGTAATATTCGAACCCTTTACCGCATTTATCTTTCCGCTCGGAGATATGGATCCTCCGGTCGTTGCCACACCGGAAGAGAGCTCATATGTTACGGCACCCTGTTTCTGGAATGCGGCCGTGATCGTATAATCCTGCTGGATCTTTCCTATCTTGTATTCTTTGTCACGGCTTACAGCCTGGCCATTAACAAACCACCCGTTAAACGTGTATCCGCTCCTCGGCGTAGCCTTGATGACAACACTGTCACCAAGATCATATGTTCCTGATCCGCTCAGATCCCCGCCTTCAGCCGGATAGGCAACAAGATTGACCGTATATCTCGCCCGTTTGAACACAGCGGTGATATCCCGGTCACCTCTGAGGTTTTTAAGCGTGAGCGACGTGTCACGGCTGATGATATCTCCGTTTTCTTTCCATCCCGTAAAAGTATAGCCGGAATATGCCTTGGCCTTGATCGTGGTCGAATCCCCATAATCAAAAGTCCCACCACCGGAAACGCTGCCTCCGTCAGAGTCGTTTACCCCAATGTTTACCCGAACGGAATTTCGCTGAAACTTTGCAACGACCTTAATATTCGATGATACATTGTCTATCGTGTAGTTGGTAGCAGTCGATACGGTCTTGCCGTCTCTTTTCCAGCCCACGAAAGCATAGTTGCGGCTCGGTATCGCGGACAACGTTACGGAAGCTCCGGGGGATACTGCACCGCCACCGGTTACATTTCCTCCTTCGCTCGGATCCGCATATGCCGTAACATTATAGCAATCCTGCTGGATATCAACCGATGCATAGTCCATTACGGAATGATCGACAACGCTTGTGGCTATGACCGTAAGATTCGTTGATGTCTCGTTATTACCTACAACGAGCTCCCCTCCATCCATACGTGTCTGTCGTGATCTTGCGCCTGACACGCTCCAGTTTACCGAATGATCAAAATCACCTGTTCCCCGCACATCCGCATAAAAATCACAAATGCCTCCGGGTGACAGGACTATGTGCGGTGGCGTGATCTCTATGGATACAGGACCTGCAGGTTTCCCTGCGACCGTACCCTTAACCTTAAGACCTATGGCCTTGTCGAATCCGGGATCGACTTTTGATCCGAACAGAAACATTCCGTCATAGTTACCTGCGCCAAGATCATCTCTCATGGACAGATTGAACTTTGCTGCATCGCCGGGATCAAGATGAGACAGATCTCCTTTCAGTGTCAGAGAAAATGCTCCGTCCGCATCTCCGTTCTTGGTCGTGATCAGATCCACAGGTACTGAGCCGACGTTGGTAACATATATCTCTCTGTAGTCCCTCTGTTCACCGATACCTGCCGTACCGAAATCTATACCTGAAACAGGAGCACCATTCATCGTAACTACGAGAGAGTAATTCTTTGCAGCTTCCTCGGCCGCCTTCTTGGCTGCCTCTTCAGCCGCCTTGCGTGCTGCTTCAGCAGCCTCGGCCTGTCTCCTTGCCTCCTCTTCTGCCGCAGGATCAGGTGTCGGCTCCGGCTCCGGAGTAGGTGCCGGATCAGGCGTCGGGTCGGGTGTAGGATCCGGTGCATCCGTAGGCTCCGGCGTAGGATCATCCGGATCATCATCATCATCATAGTAACCGTCGCCATCGTCGTCATCCATATCTTCCGCTCTGACCAGATACGATATACCGATGACTTCAGGTATAAGTATCGTCACACTGAGCATTAGCGCAAGAAATATTGCCATGGTCTTTTTAAATTTCATACTTTTTCCTCCCAAACAGTCCTAAACATACTGATGATCAATTATATCATATCTTTCATTCCATCGACATTATATAAAACGAGCCCTCTTCCCTCAGCCACTTTCTGTGTATCTTATAATCCGGCATGACTTTTTCAACATTTTTCCAGAAACGGGCTGAATGGTTCATCTCGATCCTGTGACACAGTTCATGAACGATGACATAGTCCATCACAGGCTCCGGAACTTTCATAAGGAGACAGTTAAAGCTCAGATCCCCTTCCGCGTTGCAGCTTCCCCACAGCGTCCTCTGTTGCCTGATCGAGATACGGCCGTATGTTACACCAAGGATCTCGGCATAATACTGAACTTTAGGCGGGATCGCCGCCTCCGCCAATATGCCAAGAGCCGACAGTTCATTGGGTGTCAATCGTCCGTACAGATCAACTGTTTCCTTATCGCTCATGACCTTTTTCATATGGTCATCGATCCATTTTTGATTCCTTCGGACAAAATCATCTATCTCGTACTTCGGCGTCCGCATTGGCGCTCTTACCAGGAGTTTTGCATCCTTTGTTATCTCAATGGAGATCGTTTTTCTCCTGCTGCGTATTATGTTGTATTCAATTGATCCCTCTTCATTTACCATAGTCTTATTTTACCATTTTCAGGTTGACTTTTAACAGTGCAGGTCGTATATTTTTCTTTGGGCAAAGGGGCCATAGTTTGTTTATGGTACCCTGATTTTTTTTGAATGGGATAATAAAACGGAGGAACTGATATGGTTAAAGCGGTTGTCGGAGCCAACTGGGGTGACGAAGGAAAAGGAAAGATCACTGATATGCTCTCTGCAAATGCAGATGTAGTCGTCAGATTCCAGGGAGGTGCCAACGCAGGGCATACCATCAAGAATAAATACGGAAAGTTCGCACTGCATACTCTTCCGTCCGGTGTGTTCAACGAGAACACGGTAAACATCATCGGAAACGGTGTGGCTCTCAATATTCCGATCCTCATGTCAGAGCTTGACAATATAATCTCCAAAGGTGTTCCCAAGCCTGTCATACTCATATCTGAAAGAGCCCAGCTCATTATGCCGTATCACATAAAGTTTGATGAGTACGAAGAAGAACGTCTCGGCGGCAAGTCATTCGGATCTACCAAATCCGGTATCGCTCCGTTCTATTCCGACAAGTTTGCAAAGATCGGTTTCCAGGTCGCTGACCTGTGGGATCCGGCTGAAGATATAAAGGAAAAGATCGCAAATGTTTCGGTACAGAAAAATGTGCTGCTTGAGCATCTGTATCATAAGCCTCCGATCGATGTCGAAGAAGTCTATGCAACTCTGATGAAATACAAGGAAATGATCGGTCCGTATGTCTGTGACGTTTCATCATATCTGAACGATGCGATCAAAGCAGGCAAGACAATCGTTCTCGAAGGTCAGCTCGGAACGCTGAAAGATTGTGATCACGGGATCTATCCCATGGTAACTTCATCGAATACGATCGCCGCTTACGGTGCTGTCGGTGCAGGCATACCTCCGTATGAGATCAAGCAGATCATATCTGTCTGCAAGGCATATTCATCCGCTGTAGGTGCAGGTGAATTCGTAAGCGAGATAAAAGATGAGGCTGTTGCCGATGAACTAAGACGCCGCGGCGGAGACGGCGGCGAATACGGCGCGACTACGGGACGTCCCCGCAGGATGGGATGGTTTGACTGTGTTGCGAGCAAATACGGGTGCAGACTCCAGGGTACGACCGATGTTGCATTTACGGTTCTTGACGTGCTCGGTTATCTTGACGAGATACCCGTTTGCGTCGGATATGATATAGACGGCAAAGTAACGACGGAATTCCCGGTAACAAGACTTCTTAAGATCGCCAAGCCGGTATACGAGACACTTCCGGGATGGAAATGCGATATAACAGGTATCCGTGAATATGACAAGCTTCCGGAGAACTGCCGCAGATATATAGAATTCATTGAGAAGAAAATAGGATATCCTATCACGATGGTCAGCAACGGACCTTCAAGAGAAGACATAATATATCGCAGTTAATATACTATCTCTACTTCCTTGTCTTCCCATGTATGAAGCACAACGTGCTCATCATCCATTTCCTGTATATAGGGCGGAAGGAGCGGTATCTTACCGAGTCCGCCCGGGGCATTTAATATGTACTGCGGTATCGCAAGACCTGATGAATGCCCGCGCAGGTATTTCATTATAGCCAGTCCTTCGTCTACCTTTATCGAAAAATGACCGGTTCCCTTTACCTGCTTCGGATGGAATATATAATAAGGTTTTACCCTTACCTTCAACAGTTGTTCATTAAGCAGCTGAACAATGTACTTGTCGTTATTGATCCCCTTTAAAAATACCATCTGGTTACCGAGCGGAATGCCTGCATCGGCGAGCATCGTACATGCTCTTGCCGCTTCTTTTGTGATCTCACCCGGATGATTGAACTGGGTGTTGATAAAAAGCGGATGATATGCGGACAGCATCTTTACAAGCTCCGGCGTGATACGCTGCGGCATCGTTACCGGAAGTCTTGTTCCTATCCTGACTATCTCAACATGATCTATGGCGCGCACCTTCGATATGATAGATTCGAGCACTTCGTCGGGAAGCATCAGCGGATCTCCTCCCGTGATAAGGACATCCCTGATCTCCGGCGTATTTTTGATATATTCTACGGCTTCCATTATGCGGTTCATCGGTTCTATCTGATCCGTTTCCCCGATCCTCCTGCGCCTCTGACAATGTCTGCAGAACATCGCGCACGAACTCGTGACATTGATGATGAGCCTGTTCGGATATCTTCTCGTGATGCATGCAGCAGGATTTGTATATTCCTCATGCATCGGATCGAGCTCACCGCTCTCATCAAGTTCTTCGCGTGAAGGTATTGCCATCCGGTTGATAGGATAGCTCAGATTATCGTAATCCATAAGCGACAGGTAATACGGTGTAGTCGCCCAGCGATACTTGCATGAGATATCATCAAGCAGTTTTTTCTGCTCATCCGTCAGATGGATAAAATGGCCGAGTACATCCGCTGAGGATATACGGTTTTTGAGCTGCCAGTGCCAGTCATTCCAATCATCCTCGCCTGCTCCAAAGAACTCAAGCAGATCCTTCTTGTGCTGAAGGCTCATCACATCCCGGCGCATACTCATGTCCATCAGGTATTCATTTTTAAAATCAAGAAAATCCTTTATCTCCTCGCGAAGCTCTTCGGCTCTCTTAAGGGAGACTGCTCTCTTATCTTCCATTATGATATCTCTCACTCTTTTCTTTCCATATTTTGTCGACTTCCGGATCGTTCCTGTGATCCGTCAGTGCGTAATTATCAGTCATATATTTTCCAAGGAAACGCGTGAACTTTGTGGCTCCGGCATCATTGAGATGCCCGCCGGCATCATTCGTATCAACCGAATAATCTATCCCGATCTCATCCGTATACTTATCAAAATCAATATACTGAACAGCATGTACATCCGCAACAGATAAAATGTCGTCCTCAAACTTATCTCCCCACTTGGGATCAAACGAAGGTATCTTGATCAGCAGCAGCTGTATTCCGTTGCTTTGACAGATACCGATGATATTCTCCAGGAACAGTATATTTCTTTGAGACATTCTTACATCAAGTTCCGAGCTGTCAGCCGATTCACCGACTGCTCCTTCAGTCTCATATGCAGGAATATAACCGCTGTATGTTATTGTAGGTTTGTGATACAGATACTTCCAGTCTTCCGCTTTAAGATCATGCCACCTCGTATGGAATCTGCCGATCGGAAAAACATAGTCCATGTACTTCTCATCTTCGTTCATGCATGTCCGAAGACACTGAAGCTTGGTACGGCTGAATCTCATTCCGTCAAGCGCTTTCCGGTTCGAAGGTTCCTCACAGTAATCGTCCCCATATCTGAAGAACGACATATCCACAACAACCATTTTCGGATCGGATACCTCAATGGCATCTTTTATCATGTAATATGATATCCACGACGTCTGCGATGCACCGGAGCGGTCGTATGAAGTGATACCGTAATCATCATACAAAACAATGGGATTGATACCGGAATTTACAGTGGACGAGCCGACAAATATCACATCATCGTTTGTCTTCTCACGGTAAAATTCGGGGGTGATCCTGCCCTCCTGATTTTCCTCTATGTATTTGGGCATGAACAACAGGTTAACGGTAACAAACAGGAATACCGCGATCGCTGTCATCACAACTGCCGTTATTATTTTTTTAATGGCCTTATCACTCATATCAGAATTTCATGTATATAAAGCTCTGTGCATCAAATCCCAATCCGTAACTTCCGAATATCAGAACTATCGTGGCAAGAAGAACAATACCCGCATATGCCGCCCAGCAGTTCTTCGCTATCAGCCTGTCCCCGATTCTGCCCCTCCTCTGGATCAGTGACACACAGGTAAGAATGACCAGTGCTATGACGGCTACCGTAAATTCTTCTTCCGGAAGAGACAGTGTCGTGTAAACTTCGTTCATGTCAAACCTGTCCCATCCCCTGAAAACATCCGCCATCAGCGAAAATCCGTCAGACGGGAGTTTTACAAGATCAAACACCCTCAAAAATGCCGTCAGCCAGAATGTCTTGACTATCCTGTAGCACCTGACCGCAAACATATCTTCATGAAGCCGGAATCTGTTCATGATCTTCGCAGATAACGGCTCGGTCTCGGTACCGAGTATTATGAACAGACAGTTCAGCAGTCCCCATACAAGATATTTACTCTCATATCCGTGCCACATCCCGGTAAGTGCCCATACTGCGATCATCGGAAGATATACCGGTACCCGTTTCCCGACAGTCTCGCCAAGATGATTCCTGCTCCACTTGCCAAGCTTAAGTATGCTCTTATTGACAGAGAGCGGATAGAACACGTAATCCCTGAACCATGTTCCGAGTGTGATATGCCATCTCGTCCAGTATTCGGATATTCTTTTTGAGAAGAACGGTCTGTCGAAGTTCTCCGTAAGTCTTACACCAAACAGCTGTGCGACTCCTATCGCAACATCTATACCTCCGGAAAAATCCCCGTAGATCTGAAACGCATAGAAGAATATCCCAAGCAGCAGATACGGGCCCGTGTATGTCTGTCTGAAACTTACCGCAGAGCCGACATATGCCGACAGCCTGTCCGCTATCACAAGTTTCTTGAACAATCCCCAGAATATCCGGTACAGCGCAGACGTTATATTTGCGATATCAAATCTCTTTTCGGAAAACAGTTCCTTCTCAAGAGCGCCAAACCTGGATATCGGTCCCTGTACAAGCTGCGGAAAGAAGCTTGTGAACAGCAGGAATCGGAAATATTTTGTCTCCGCTTTTGTTCTTCCGTAATATACATCTATGACATACCCGAGAGTCTGAAATGTATAGAACGACATACCAAGCGGCAGGATAAGCGAAGGCTGCGGAACGAGATTTACATTTCCGGTCAGTGTCAGCCTGTAATAGTTAAAATATGCCACCGCTATATCAAGGTATTTGAACGTCGCAAGAATACCGACATTTACAAGGATGACAAGCAGAAGGTATCTCTTCTGCTTTTTCTTAACGGATGTCTTGTAAGCCTTCTTTTCTTCTCTTCCGAGCGAACTGCCGCTTTCGGCAAGATACCTGTCTCTTTCGTCCGACAGTCTGTCCATCATCAGGGCGCCGAAGAACGAGCACAATGAATTTATCAGTATCCATATCAGATACTTCGGTCCCGCAAAGCAGTAAAAAACAAGGCTCGCGGCCAAGAGCACGATCCAGCGTATTTTTGAAGGTATGGCATAGTACAGTATCAGTACCGCAACTGTAAAGAACAGAAAGTTAACGGATATAAGTGACATTACTCATCCATGAGCCTTTCAACAAGATTACGGATATCCTTCATCGAATTGAAGTTCTCCGGCACCATCTGCTCGGCGGTGATCTCAATGTCAAACGTATCCATGAGTTCTCCGACAAGAGTGATCACATCAAAAGAATCAAATATCCTCTTGTCGATCAGTCCCGTTTCGGTCTCATAATCAACCTCCGGATGGATCCCGTTCAGTATCTCCAGCAGTTCGTCCATCTCACATCTCCTTCATCATTTCTTTTAATCTCATCCTGTCAGCCTTGCCGTTCTTGAGCATCGGCATTGCATCCAGTTTTCTCACTTCGTTGGGTACCATGTACCTTACGAGTCTCTTTTTCAGTTCCTCAAGCAGGCCTGTATCATCGTACGTTTCCGACTCATAGAACATGATTATCTTGTCTTTATCCTTGTCATGTACGCACAGTGCGTTTTTGATCCCGGGCAGGAATGAAGCAGTTGCTTCTATCTCACCGAGTTCGATCCTGTGCCCCATATGCTTTATCTGATAATCCTTGCGGCTGATGAACACAAGGTCACCGTCTTCGTTATACTTTGCAAGATCTCCGGTACGGTATATCCGCTCCGGATAATACGGATTGAGCGGGTTCTGAACGAACACCTCGGCCGTTTTCTCCGGTGCGTTGTAATATCCGAGTGCAAGGCATGTTCCCCTGACGCATATCTCGCCCGCAACATCCTTCCTGCGTATGAGCTTATTATCCTCATCAAGAAGGAACACGGATGAATTATGGAATTCCCGTCCTATCGGGATGATCTCCGATTCATCATATGCCCTTTTGCAGTAATAATACGTGCACACCCCGGTTATCTCCGTTGGTCCGTATATCTGGATGAACGTAACATCCGGAAGATTTTCGAACCAATAGTCATAACATTTGACCGGCATGGCTTCGGCTCCGAAAACGACGGTCTTCAGTGATGATGGCTTCAATGACTTGAATCCCTTGAGTGTCGATATCATCTTGAGCGCCGACGGAACCCAACGGATGAACGTTATCTTATTATCCTCCATGTATTGGAGGAGTCTTAGCGGAACCGAAAAATATGCAAGCGGCACTATACCCATCGTTGCCTTTTCATGAAGCGTACAGTAAATATCTATAAGAGATGCATCGAAATAAAACGGGGCCTGATTTGCCACTATATCATCTTCACCGATCGGAACGGCACTGCAGAATTCGTCCATATAGTCTATAAGCGAAGCATGCGACACGACGACACCCTTCGGTACTCCCGTGGATCCCGACGTGTACAGAACATACACCGGATCGGTATCAAGCATCTTTGAGAGGCTCTCTTCTATCAGTGCATCATCTATCTCATCCTCGACGAATTCCTCGATCAGGAACACGTGATTGCAGTATGTCCTGGCAACATCATAATGCGATATATCCGTTATTATCCCGACCGGCTTCAGATTTTCCATAACGAGCTTGAGCCTGTAATCAGGCATGCCCGTATCGACCGGTGAATAAAAATTCCCCGAGTACATCGTTCCGAAAAATCCGGCTATCGCCATCGGAGATTTGTCCATATATATGGCAACAGGCCGGTTTGATACGTGCAGTTCTTTTATAAGCCTGGTTGCTATACTTCTGGCGATGACATCGAGCCTTCCGTATGATAACTTTAGTGAATCATCAAAATAAGCGCATTTATCCGGACAAGACTGCGCAGCGCTTTTCAGAAAATCAATAACAGTTCTTTGAACCATCCCATTATCCTCTGTTCGTTTATTTGTCGGAAAAGTCTTCCCAGCGGATGAGCTTTTCACCTTTATATTCAACAAGCATTTCTATCCTGTCCTTTCCTTCAAGGAGCGGGGCTACAAAATACCTGTCTCCCTCCCACGTGGGAAGCGTTAAGACCTTGGCCTTTTCTACCCAGACAAGCTCGCCTTCATCGCAGTCACTCTTACATGTTCCGGTAAATTCCGATGCCGAGAACAGATACATGTCTTCGTTCTCCCACTTGTCTGATATGAACTTTATCACGCCGTGAAAATGATACCGGATGAGTGTAAGTCCGGTCTCTTCATATACTTCACGCAGCAGACACTCTTCGGCAGTCTCACCTTCTTCAAACTTGCCGCCGACTCCGATCCATTTGCCCTCGTTAAGATCGTTTTCCTTTTTTGTCCTATGGATCAGAAGATACTCGTTATTCCTGTTGCGGATATAGCACAGCGTCGAATTCATAAACGGTATTATACACCTTTTTTTCACATAGCGCATTTATATATTCGATCGTGTGGTATAATCACTTCTATGAGCGATTCAATGGATCATGCAATGATACAATACAATAAAATGACACAGGTTCCCGTTCAGAAGCTGGTACTGCGTCTTGCGGTCCCGACGATACTGAGCATGATGGTAACCGTTATCTACAACCTCGTTGACACTGCGTTTGTCGGGACACTCGGAACATCCGCGAGCGGAGCAGTCGGAGTCGTGTTCGGTTTCATGTCGATACTGCAGGCTTTCGGCTTCATGTTCGGACAGGGTGCGGGAAGCCTTCTGTCAAGAAAGCTCGGAGCCAGGGATCCGCGTGCGGCGGATCTTGCGGCATCAACAGGTTTTTTTGCATCATTTATCTGTGGGATCGTCATAGCCATCCTCGGGTTCACATTCGAAGACGGTCTGATCTCGATGCTCGGAAGCACGCCTACCATTGCACCATATGCAAAGGCTTATCTTAAATATATCATGTTTGTTTCACCGTTCTGCGCATCAAGCTTCACACTTAATAACATGCTCAGATACGAAGGCCGGGCCAAGCTCGGTATGATAGGGCTTCTGTCAGGCGGTATACTCAACATCGGCGGCGACGCGCTGTTCATATTCGGAATGAAAATGGGGATAGCCGGCGCGGGGCTTTCGACAGCGATATCCCAGGTGATTGGTTTTTCGATCCTGTTGTATATGTTCCTGTCGGGAAGGACTCAGACAAAGCTTTCTATAGCAAACATTTCCGTAAAGAGCGGACTGCTGCTTGAGATAGTTGAACTCGGATTTCCTTCACTGCTCCGTCAGGGGCTCGGAAGCCTGGCCACGATACTCGTCAACTTTAAGGCTGCTCAGTTTGCGGGGGATGCCGGCGTATCAGCCATGACGATCGTTACAAGGATAGCATTTTTCCTGTTCGCTATAGCACTCGGTATAGGTCAGGGATTCCAGCCCGTATGCGCATTTAACTACGGGGCGGGAAAATTTGCCCGGCAGCGTGCGGCATACCGTTTCACACTCATACTCTCACTGATCGTACTGGCTGTACTGACCGTTTTTGCAATGCTCTTTTCCGGCAGTCTGATTCGGATATTTCGCGATGATCCCGACGTGATAGCAATAGGTACACGCGCTCTTCGTCTCCAGTGTATAGCCCAGATATTTCTTCCGATAGTGATGGTCACCGAGATGCTGATGCAGTCCAGCGGTAAAAAAATCCCCGCTGCAGTTTTATCGGCACTGCGCGGGGGCTTACTCTTTATTCCTATTCTTATCATTCTGCCATACTTTCGCGGGCTTTACGGTGTACAGGAGGCTCAGCCTCTGTCGTACATACTGTCCGTCATCCCTGCCGTATTCATGGCACGATGGTTCTTTAAGATCACTCCTGCAGAAGACCTTCCCGAGTGATGACTGTACTTATCTTCCGCTTGCAAGGAAGAACAGTGCTACCGTTCCCGGACCTGCATGAGATCCTATGATCATACCTATCTGTGTGATGAGCGCGCACTTGTTGCCGCCTTCAGCCATTATCATGCTCTCAAGTTCCTTCGCATCTTCAAGGCAGTCTCCGTGAGAGATGAAATATGTTCCGTTTGCGGGATCCTGTGCGGTCTCCATGTATTTCTTCGCTATCGCCTTAAGTGACTGCGTACGTCCCCTGACTTTCATCATGTTGATAAGATGTCCTTCATCATCAACATGAAGAACCGGCTTGATACCTAGCACGCCGCTTGCAAACGCTGCCGCTGCACTGACTCTGCCGCCACGTTTCAGATACACAAGATCTTCAACGGTAAACCAGTGAGCCACGTTCATCAGCATATCCTGTACGTACTTTGCATTCTCGTCGATATCGGCCCCGGCCTTCTTCTTCTCAACTGCCAGGTACAGTATAAGCCCCTGTCCTGCAGATGCGGCAAGAGTATCTATCGTTATCAGTTTTCTGTCTGTATATATCTCGCGGAGTTCCTTTGCAGCCATCTGTGCCGAATTGGATGTTGCCGATATTCCCGAAGAAAAGCCGAGATACAGTATATCCTTGCCCGCGCGGAGCGCTTCTTCAAACAGCTCCTTAAAGCTTTCGGAATTGACGGCACTCGTCCTGCTGACTTCACCCGCACGCATCCTTGCATAGAAATCGCTTTTGGCCATTTCCCCTTCATCATGCTCGATGCCATCCTCAAAATGAAAAGTCAGTCTGCGGAACCCCACTCCCCAGTCGCGGAGTGTCTCAAATTCTATATCGCATCCGGTATCCGACATGATCACATAATCACTCATATTTCCTCCTTAACACCTGACAGTTTCACTGTGCAGGGCGTTTTAAGCAACTCATATAGTAGACTATATTATCTGATATACAATATTAGATTACCAAGTGCATGTAACTATGTCAATAGCAAAAAAGTGGTGAAATCTCGTTATCCAGATGCTATAATGTCATCAACATGATCAAAAGGAGACCGTCATGAATTTCGATAAGGACCTTGTTGCCGGCAAGCTTCGCCGGTGGGAAAAATATCTCGAAGAATTCGAACTTCCCTCCTGGAATGAGATACCCAATATCGGCCTGTACATGGAACAGGTCATAATACTGCTTAAGGAATATCTCGATTATCTGCCTCCCGAGCTCAAGGACGAACAGATAATCACAGCTGCTACGATCAACAACTACGTAAGGACCCGGATAATGCCCGAGCCCGTTAAAAAGAAATACTACCGGGAGCATATCGCATATCTCGTGATGATATGTACAATGAAACAGATACTGCCGATCGCTGTTGTAACTTCGATCATCCCGATGAACATACCCGTCGATGAAGTTGAACGTATATACGGCAGGTATTCCGAAAAACACAGATCGACAAAACAGTATTTTCTCAATCAGATACGCCTTATCGCAGGCCCTATACTCGACCATGCTGACAATCCCGATGAGTCTGCAGAGGATACGGAAGATCTGATAATAATGTGTACGATCGCTGCGGGTTTTTCAAGACTCCTTGCCGAAAAACTGCTGCTCCTTAACGGCAAGGATATTACAAACGGCGGAAGTATAGAACTGAAAAAGAGGTGATCGCTCACCTCTTATGTTTTTCTCTTTTTTCCTTGTACATTTCCTGATCTGCCAGCTCGATAAGTGTGCTGAGCGGCCTTTCATTATCATAAGGAACGATATTGTAGCCTATGCTCGCATCAAGCTTATACGGCCTTCCTCCGGTCTGTGATATCTCGGCCATCGCCTTACGTATACGTTCGATATCATCTTCGACCTGTGCGGATGATTTTCCCAGACCGAACACCACGAACTCATCCCCGCCGTATCTCATGAGGAGTTCCTCTTTGTTCCTTGTCTTGCGCAGGACATCTGCCATATCACAGATCATCCTGTCGCCGGTTTCATGGCCGAGTCCGTCATTTACCTTCTTGAGTCCGTCAAGATCGAGGAAGATGAAGAACATATCTTTCCTTGTCGCCCTTGCCTCCAGAGTGATCTTTTCGGCAAACTTGAAAAATCCGGCACGGTTATATACATGCGTCATCGGATCGAACACCCACATTTCATCAAGTGTCTTGATCATCTTCTGCATCTTCGCAACATTATTGATCTGCTCCATAATGGTCGACAGCGTCATCATGAGCACCCTGTAGAATTCGGAGAAAAGCGGCATTGTGGAGTTACGTATATTTACGACTCCGTAAAAATGCTCGCTGTAGTGGAGCGAATACAATACATACAGATCGCCTGCGGAATCCGTATCGAACCTCAGATGCCTCCCTGCCATCTTGCGCTTGGTCAGCATTTCGATACGTCCTTTATAATACATGATCCCGGCTATACTGTCGGCAGATACGTTTTCATCCTCATCATCTGCTATGTACATGACAAAGGCATCCCCTCCGAGTTCCAATATGCGTTTTTCGAGCGATCTGCACACATCCTCGGTCGATCTGGCATTTGTCAGTTCAACGGTCAGTTCGCTTATCATCTCGGCATATCTTGCTTCACGAAGCTTGTTCCTTGAATACTGATTGACCACTATCCTGTGGTTGACGGGACGCACAGCATCGCACCCGCAGCTTTCAGCATAAACAGGCTGGGAATCGACCACCGGATCGGATTCGTACTCCTTTCCTTCTATCGCCCGGATGACGTTTCTGTAGGCCGCCTCTCCGAACTTCTTTTCAAAACGTGACACGGTCGTGATCCTCGGATAATGATTTGCCGCTTCAAATATGTTGTCATATCCCGACATGAGCGTATCTTCGGGAACCTTGATCCCGCGGTCCGACAGCGCATAGAAAGCGCCGAGAGCCATCTGGTCGTTGGCGCACACGTATGCATCCGCTTCAAGAAGTCCTTTGCTCTCGTAATACCTGACTGCGGCTCTTCCGCTCCTTGCGTAATAATCGCCGGCGTAATAACGTTCTTTGGCAAGCTCCAGACCGGCCTTTGCCAGTTCCTCTTCAAATACCCTCTTCCTTATTACCGCATCGATGGAATCCTCAGGTCCTCCGATGAAGTTGACCGTTTTGACACCATGGTCGATGATCAGATGCCTTGAAAGAGTGCGCATCGCGGATTCGTTATCGCTGCTGACATTGATCATTCCGGATATCGGATAATCTATTGATGCACATGGTTTTTTCTGTTCAAGTATCTTGGATATCAGAAGCTGTCTGATCCTCGGCGAGTATATGCTCTCCGCATAGATGATGAATCCGTCATATACGGAAAAATCATCATGGAGCGCCGCATACGATTCGCCGTTGTTAAAAGCGTCATCTACAGCAAGCGTCAGGCAATAGACGATGATATTGTTACCGTCTTCCTTCGCCGCTTCCCAGATCCCCTCCAGGACCTTACGCTGTGTATCAAGTTGCAGTTCCCCGATAAAAAAAGCGATATTTTTCATACCTGTCTCCACCCTGTTATTCGGTCATAACCCCATAAACCTGAGTAACCCCGGCATCAGTTCGTTTGCCTCGCTCCTGCCCAGTTCATATGTCTCCCGCATCAAAAGCGGATCGTGACATATATGCCCGATCGGAAGGGGCGACTTTGGACAGATCACGAAGTTACTGCCGGACTTTTCCTGGCGCAGGCAGTATTCAAACTGTTCATTATATGCTATATGCCGTATCTTCATCGCACGGATGAGATTCGGATGATCCCTGTATTTCAACTTCATGAGCGGGATCGTCCTGTCATAACTTTTTCTGTATCCCCTCGGCTTCGTAAGTATGGTAACGTTCCTGTCACAGCCGAGCGCCTCGGATGCACGCAGCGGTATCGAATCAGATACACCACCGTCAAGATATTTACCGCCGTCTATATTGACGATATTGGATACGAGCGGCATCGACGAACTGGCTCTCATCCATTCCATCTCGGTATGCGATGCATCTTCCATCTTATGATATCCCGCCTCTCCCGTTTCAACATCAGTCACCACGAGATAGAACGGTATGCCAGACTCGATAAATGCAGCCTCATCAAACCTGTCGAGTTCCATAGGGAGAGTATGATAGCAAAACTCGGCTCCGAATATGTCCCCGGTTTTTATGAGCGAAGAAACGCTGCAGTATCTCTTGTCCTTCGCATATTTCATATTGTAACGTATCGCTCTTCCGATCTGTCCGGAAACGTAATTACATCCGAAACAGGCTCCGGCGCTGACACCGATGACATTATCAAACTTTATTCCGTTTTCCATGAAGACATCAAGTACGCCTGCGGAAAACAGACCGCGCATCGCACCGCCTTCAAGAACCAGTCCCGTCATACAACGAACTCCACTGCCTCATGCATGTTCTCGATAACAGCCCTGTCCACCTGCCCGCCGAATTCACCGTCGAGCGTCCATGAGATCGGCTCGTCCGATTCGATCGTCATGTTTGAACATCTGAATGATATCACATTATCCGACCTGATCCTCCGGTCGAGAATAGCCGGCGGTATAAGGTTTAGTTCAAGCAGATTATCGGGTGCGCGCACGAGAAGCACCTCGAACACTCCGTCATCAAGTTTGACATCCGGTCCCGTTATCCCCTTTATCCCCCCAACCGAATCGGAATTGGTAACAAGTCCGACAAGAAAACTGTCCGAAATGACATTGCCGTCATATGTTATGCGAAGAGGTATAGATCTGACCGTCGGAAGTCTTTTTACCGCCTCGGCAAGATACGCCGTATATCCGAATATGTTCTTCATATTCTGATCCGTCTCATATGTCACATCCGTGAACAGTCCGAATGCCGCAACATATACGAAATATCTTGAATTGAACCTCCCCAGATCGCATTTGAACAGATCGTTCGAAACAGCAGTCCGTGCCGCTCTTCTGATGCTCTTCGGTATTCCTATGCTCCTGGCAAAATCATTGGTCGATCCTGTAGGAAGATACCCGATCGGTACCTTCACTCCGGAGGCCATCACTCCGGTCACTATCTCATCAAGTGTTCCGTCACCGCCCGCACATACTATCCTGTCAAAGCCGCTCCCCCACTGTCTGGCGATCACTTCTCCGTCACCGCGGCAGCGCGTTGGATAGACCGTAATCCTGTAACCGGCCTCGGAAAAAATATCTATTATATCACCAAGGTGAGTGCCTATACTTCCCTTACCCGCCTTGGGATTATATATGAACAGAAGATCCTTCATAACAATCAGAATTTTAGCACACAAGGCATGCAAAAACAATAATGTGAGACTTTGTCAGATTGTGATATAATACCCGTGGAAATGAAATATTTCCGGGAAGGAGTATTGATATGGAAGGTTTGATCTTTTTACTGATCGTATTTGTGCTGATCTTTATTTTCTGCGTAAGATGCATTTGCATAGTTCCGCAGGCCAATGCATGGGTCGTAGAGTTTCTCGGCAAATACTACAGTTCATGGGCGGCAGGTCTTCACTTCAAGGTGCCCTTTTTCTACAGGATAGTCAAGAAGGTGTCACTGAAGGAGCAGGTGGCCGATTTCGAGCCCCAGCCCGTTATAACAAAGGATAACGTTACGATGATGGTCGACTCGGTCGTATTCTTCTCCGTGTTTGACGCAAAACTCTTTACATACGGAGTTGAACGTCCCATTGCTGCCATAGAAAATCTCTCGGCTACAACGCTTCGTAACATCATCGGCAGCATGACTCTTGATGAAACCCTCACAAGCCGTGATGACATCAACTCACAGATCACCGTGATACTTGATGAAGCAACAGATAAATGGGGGATCAAGGTCAGTCGTGTAGAAGTCAAGAACATAATGCCTCCGCAGTCCATACAGGATGCGATGGAGAAGCAGATGCGTGCCGAGCGTGAAAAACGTGAAGCGATCCTTACCGCCGAAGGTAAGAAGCAGTCGGCGATAACACTTGCAGAAGGTGAAAAACAGGCAGCTATCCTTCGTGCCGAAGCCGTCAAGGAACAGCGCATACGCGAGGCCGAAGGTGAGGCGGAAGCCCTTCTTGCGGTTCAGAAAGCAAAGGCTGAGGGTATCAGGCTCATCAACGAGGCCAATCCGACACAGCAATACCTTACGCTTCAGTCATTTGATGCAGTTGCCAAGATGGCTGACGGTCAGGCGACCAAGGTCATCGTACCTTCGGATCTGGCAAATCTTGCCGGAGCCATCACGGCCCTTGCCGAAAGCGCAAAACAGTAATTGATGAGGTAGTGATATGGGTTCCGGATTGATAACTGTCATATGGGCGGCCATAGTATTTTGGATCATAAATAGAGCAATAAAAAAAGCCAAGGGTACAGGCAAAACAACTGCCGGAAAGGCAAAGTCTCCGGCAGGAAATGTACGCAAAAAGGGATATGTCAATTATAAGCCCCATAAGGATATAGTAAGCGTTTCCCGCGACATGGGTGACCGTCAGAATTCAGTTCTGAGGGATGACAAGGAAAACGACTGGCTTGCCAGGCAGCTACGTGATGAGCACCGGGCATTCAAGGCAACGAGCGAGATGTTCGACTTGAAAATAGAACACGCCAGCCACTGTGACGCAAGACTTCTTGAACAGTTCCACCGCAGGAGCTGCAGTTCCGATGGCGTTGATCTGGCAAACGGACATACCGTATATGCAAAAAAGTAGGAGCGCATTCAGCGCTCCTCTTTCTTTGTCATATCAAGGATGGTCATCACTATCTTATGAAATATGAGTGATGAGGCCACGGCACAGGTAAAGCTTAGCGGAACGGTCACACAGAACCACCAGAAAGCGTTGACACATCCGCTTACATATCTCTTCAGATACTGATATATGATGGCATCATATGCTCCCGCAAACAGGTATATCTCAAACGATACCGAGCTTATCGCCGCCAGTATCTTCGCGATCGCTTTTGATCTTATCGTAACATCATAAAACATCAGAAAGATACAAACGGTGCATATCGATATGAACAGTGTTCCGTATGTCCCATCAGCTGTAGATATAAGATTCCAGTCAAACACTCCCGTTGACGTAAACTTCATACTGATGAACGCTTCGGCCGCAACGGTTATCACAAGTACCGCAAACAGTACCGCTCTGTTAGGCCGCGGCTTCCTGTCCCTTACCGCGATCCCGAGGAAATAGAACAGCACAGGATATATACCGATAAAATATGACGGTGCTATGTAGTTGAACACGGGATAGATCGTGCACAGAAATACAAGTGTTGCTATAAGTATCTTCTGCTCTTTTTCATCAAGCGCATACCATGCTTTATTAAGAAAAGGGATTAGCAGAAAAACGCACAGATACAGGCCCATATACCAGGCGATCTGATAATTGCCGAGATTGACAAACATCTCTTTGATACCGTAAATCCTGCCGTACAGCCTGTTATACAGTATCATCTTGGCCGTAGATATGACCACATATGATATGACAAGCGGGATCAGGGCCATGTAGTGGGCCCTGCAGGCGGTCTTGTTCTTCTTGAAGTAACCGGTGAGCATGAAAAACAGCGGGACTGCGGTCACAAACAGCCACCGCAACGCTGTCATGACAAACATCTTTCCCCCTGCCATGGGTTCATCATAGTATCCCATGTTAAGGTAAAAATGCGCACCGACCACGAAGAAACAGGCGATGGATCTGACAAGATCCGGTCCGCTCTCTCTTGCTTTTACTGCTGAATCCGGCATACTTTCCCCTATTTTTTCCTCTCAAACAACAGGCCGAATGTTCCTGGTCCGGAGTTGACCGCTATCGTCGGCGACGCCTTCTGGAAGTAGATATTGTCAAAATGCACTTTCTTATCTACAAGACTCTTTATGAAATCGAGATCTTTCTTGGTAAGCCCGACATATGTGACAAACAGGACTCTCTTGTCTATATCGGATACCTGCGAAAGTGCCGATGAAATATACTTGCTCCATGCGCGCTGGCGTGATCCGAAATAAAACCTGCTGATGCTCAGGTTCCCGTTTTTCATGTAGATCACCGGATGGAACATTATCGTCTTTCCAAGCTGCGCGAGCCTGCTGTTGACCTGCAGGTTCTGGGCAAGAAAATCAAGATTGTCGACTATGAAGCTTGTCTGCACACGTTTTCTGATATCCTCAAGATTGCTTATGATCTCTCCGACCGACAGGCCTTCTGCTGCCATACGGCATGCGTCAAGTACCATCAGTCCCTGCCCTGTTGAAAGATGGTATGTATCAAATATCGTAACATTGTTAAATGCCGCCGCACCTTCAGACGCAAGATCAAAACTGCTGTGGTTCACTCTTGTCGATACAGTCAGGTGGACAATATTATTTGCTTTGGAAAGTACTCCGGCAAAGAAATCCTCATGTTCCTTGACAGACGGTGCATGGGTGTCGACGGTTTTATGTGTCCTGAGATACTCAAGAAGTCCGTCGGAGTCGATCTCTTCCGCATCGGCAAAAATCCCGTTTTCCGTTTCGACTTTATGAGCTATTACATCAAGCTTGTACTTTCTGATCAGTGAAGGCGGAAGATCAGCAACGCTCTCCGTTGTGATCAGCACGGATCTCTTCTTGCTGCGGGAATCAAGCCATGACATACTTTCCTCGACAATGTTCTCATCGTTTCCGAGTTTGGTCACAAGATTTGCCGGAAGGAGCCTTATCATCTCCGCCTCAAGTTCCCTGACATCGATAGGCTTAACGATATATCCGTCAAATCCTTCGGAGGAGTATAACTTACGGTTCTCGCTGCCGGCATTTGCCGTAAGTGCGATCACCTTGGCGTTCTTGGACAAACCTCCGACCTGATCCCTGATCTTATGGAAACATTCTATGCCATCCATTTCAGGCATGAGATGATCCATAAGTATCAGATCATAAGATCTCTCAAGAGTCTTCGCCAGTGCCTCCTCTCCGCTGTGCACAGCATCAAGGATGACCTTCGTATCGCGAAGGAGCTTTTCGGCAACGAGAAGATTGGATTCATTATCATCAACAACAAGAACGCGGGCATTGGGTGCTTCGAACGCGCACCGGTATGTGCCTGACATATTATTCTTGTGCTTTTCCTCAAAATTGATGCTTCCTATCGCGGTATAATCCGTAACGGTCTGGGGTATTTCGATTATAAATGTCGACCCCTGGGTATACAGACTGTTTACGGTGACTTTTCCGCCCATAAGTTCTGTCAGCTGTTTAACTATCGACAGACCCAGACCGGTACCCTCGATATAGCGGTTTGCCTCTTCATCAACACGCCTGAACGCAGTAAACAGGTGCGGTATGTTCTCTTTCTTGATACCAACGCCGGTATCCTTGACAGAATAAACTATATCCGCGGTTCCGTCGTGTATCCCGTTACACTGAATGGTCAGGGTCACCGAACCCTTCTTGGTGTATTTGATCGCATTATTAAGTACATTGATGAGGATCTGCTTGATCCTGACTTCATCTCCGTACAGTTCCGACGGTATATCCGGTGCAAGTTCGATATTGAATTCCAGTCCCTTTTCCTTGGTCCGAAGCCACAGCATGCCGACTATCTCGGACAGCATGTCGCCCGGCCGGTAATTCACCGGAGTCAGCCTCATCTGGCCTGAAGATATCTTGGACATGTCGAGGATATCATTTATCAGATGCAGAAGCATATTGCTGGCAGCACGTATATTGGCAGCATCTTCCGCAACCTCATCACTGACCTTTTCGCGAAGGATCATCTCGTTTAGTCCGATGATCGTATTGATGGGTGTTCTGATCTCATGGCTCATGCTTGAGAAAAATCTGTTCTGGGCGTTACTCAGATCACTGATCTCCTTCTGCTGTTTCTCATATTTAAGCGATCTTACCCTGATGGTATACTGGGTGAAATACAACATCAGAGCGAATATCAGTCTTATGAACAGTATAGTAGCGATAACTATGGGTTCCGGAGCCGGAGAAGTGATGGCATTCGTCAGCCTGATATATACGATGATCATAGCTATATCACACATTTCGGTGATCACCGCATAGGCCAGAGCGTTCATATACATGCACATAGGCAGTAACATCGATGTTGCGATATAAAGGCTCGGATTGACAAATCCTATGGCATACGCATTAACACAGGTCGCGGCTATCGCCCAAACCTGAGAAATGCAGATCGCGATCGTAGCGTAATAGGTCAGAAGTTTATATCTCCTGTCAAAGTCACGGCTAATATAGAACAGACCTATTTCATCGATCAGCGCGACGAGCAGCACCGAAGAATACACTATCCTGTATGCCGTGATATACTCCGCATTCGCATGTTTTGCAGAAAAGCTCGCGATAAATGCGCAAAGCATCAGGATGATCACGGCACCGTTTGCGAACTTCATCTTATTCATCGTGGAGGCGAATATCAGTTTGTTTACATCGACCCCGTCATCATTTTTTTCTTTTTGATTAAAAAGGTAATTAACAAAATCAGAAAAAGAAAGACTCATTTTCTTCCTCCTTCCTCGCCATCACCAATGGGATCGAATTCCAGTATCTCATCTTCAGCGACGTCTTCCTGTGTGTCCGGCGCCCCTATAGCGGATATCACACGCTCGTATTTATTCATCATAGCTTCATGGTTGGCACGAACATAACCGTTATCTTCGGCCTTTGCAGCCTCCTCAAGCTTCTTTGCATCTTCCGAGAGCGACATCGCGCCGATCATCTTTGAAGTGCTCTTTATCGAATGCACCTGGATCGAATAATCTTTAAGTTTGTTCGACTCAAGCGCAGCAGCCATGGCCTTTTTCTTGGAATCGGATTCCTTGGCGAACTGCCTGACCAGTGTTATATAAAACTCTTCATCTCCCTGGCTGTAATACAGGCCCTTTTCAACATCAACCCCTATGCGGGTAAGATTCTGCATTATCGCACTGTTATCTCCTGCAGGCTTTTCTTCTGCAGTTTTTTCTTCCGCAGGTTTTCCTTCTGCAACCTTTTCTCCTTCAGATTTCCATGCCGGTGCGGGTGTTTCGGAAAGCTTCGGTGCAGACGTTTCGGAAGATTTCGGTGCAGGCGTGACATTTTCCTCGATCACCACAAGATGTGAAGGAAGTATGCGGCGCAGTACCCTTTCAAGTTCAACATGATCCACAGGCTTGCCGACAAAACCGTCAAATCCCTCGCGTCTGAACATCTCTTTTGCGGAGCTTACGGCATTGGCCGTAAATGCAACGACCGGAACGACCTTCCTGTCACGCGACTGTTCGGATCTGATCCTCTTCATCGCTTCAACGCCGTCCATACCCGGCATCATATGATCCATGAATATGACGTCATATTCATTTTCACGACACAGTTCTATAGCCTTCTGGCCCGAGTCACAAGTGGTCACAACCATACCGTACCGTTTGAACAGACCTGAAGAAACTATAAGGTTCATGGGTTCATCATCAACAACAAGTACACGTGCTCCCGGGAACGTAAGCGTGCCTTCCTCAATGAACTCATCTCCGGGCTTGCTCATAAGAACACTGATGACCGGGAAGCAGTAGAACGGTTTTGGCATCACGCGGATACGCGAATTGGGCGGGGTCATGAGTTCTTCGGGATTCGCTACAACCGTAACGATGATCTTCCTTGCAAGTTCCTCCATATAATCAACTGCATCGTTGTATTCCTCAGGTCCTGCAAAGAGATGGGTCAGTCTCTTGTTATCGATAAGAGCACGCAGTGAATTGATATTGTCAACCCTGTGCATCGTGACCTTCAGTCCGGTAACGATGTTCATGACCATTGAATCATAGTACTCCCTGACATTCTGATTGGAGAATTTTTCAAAATGCAGGAACGATCCGAGGCTGACGCTGTCTCTGTCCTTAAATGACATACACTCACTTGGATCTATGACTTTGTTCGGTATGCTGACTTTGACATAAGTACCCGAACCGAGCACGCTCTCGATCGTCATAAAGCCGCCGAGCGCCTGGACAAAGCCGCGGACTATCTGCAGTCCAAGTCCCAGACCGCTCGTTGCGCGCGCTCTTCCGGAATCCGCCTTGAACATGCCCTCGCGGATCTTCTCCAACTGAGCCTCATCCATACCGATTCCGGTATCCCTTACTTCTATGCACAGATTAACGCCGTAATCGTGCGGTATGCGGAACATATGAACATATACTCCGCCTTCCTTCGTATATTTGATGCCGTTGACAACAAGATGCCACAGTATCTTCTTGAGTTTGCTGACATCGGTATTGAGAACGAGCGGAATTGACGGATCGACGTCAATGATCAGTTCTATGTCTTTGTTGATATAAGGCTTGAGTTCGTTGACAAGATCGTTGAGCACCGACGAGAGCATATAATCCTCGCAGTTATTGGCAACATTTCTTCTGTCGACCTCGGAATAATCAAGGATATCCGATATCTGCTCTCCTATACGCTTGCCCGCTGCCTCTATCGACATGAGCTTGCCCTTTTTTTCCTCATTCTCCTCATCATCTATGCTCATACGGCACAATCCGAGTATCGCGTTGATCGGCGTCCTGATCTCATGTGACACATTCGCCAGAAAATCATTGAGCTTGATCGTTGTCTCCATAAGCCCGGCGATCTCTTCTTTCGACCGCCCCAGCACCTCATTCCATTTTTCAATGATCGTCCTGCTTATCCATCCGGTCATCGTAACGACCGCAACATGGAGAAGCGTCCGCGATATAAGGAGCTGATCGAATTCGGTACCGTTATTTACAAGATTGTATATCTCATAGACGAGCGTCACGTAATATGACACCTGACACAGCGTAACGAGCGAGGGGATCGCAGTCATCGTGTACAGGAGCATAACAACGCAGATGACAACAGCCAGATCATATGTACTTGTATCATGGGTTCCGTAGTAAAAGAACGTGACCATCATGAGGATCGAACATATCCACAGTCTCAGATGATCGTTACCGATCTGGGAAAAATGTATGTACCATGCCGTCAGCACCCCGGCCGCGATCAGGACTATCGCCCATTTTTCCCATGACATTACAAAAATCTCTCCGATCAGTATGATCGAAAAGATCGTATAAGTCAGGATCATCATAAGATGAGAAGACATGAACAGTTCGTTATTGTCTCTGTTATCCTTGTTGTCTTTTATATCCATTTACTTCTCCCTCAGCTGATAATCCTTATCTTCATCGATGATGTTTATCATGATATCCGCGAACTGCGGATCGAACTGCGTCCCCCTGCATCTTTCGATCTCCGCCCGGACCTTTTCCTGCGGAAGGGTATCCCTGTAACTTCTGTGACTGGTCATTGCATCATACGCATCAGCGACCGCGATTATCCTTGCAACCTCCGGAATATCCTCTCCTGAAAGTCCGTCCGGATATCCCTTACCGTCATATCTTTCATGATGCCATCTTGCACCGTTTGAAAGATTGGGCATCTCCGTGATCGTCTCAAGTATCTGTGTACCTATGACGGGATGTTTCTTGATGACCTCATACTCCTCATCGGTCAGTCTGTCCTTCTTGTTGATTATCGCATCCGGGATACCGATCTTTCCTACGTCATGAAGAAGACCGATGATATAGATCTCATTCTGCTCCTTCTCGTTATATCCGTATCTTGCTGATATCTCCTTCGAATACTCGGCAACACGGCTCGAGTGACCGTTGGTGTATTTATCCTTGGCATCTATCGCATACGCGAGCGCTTTGATGATATGCGTACTAAGCTGTTCGTTTTCCTCCGTCTTCTTTTCAACTTCCTGCGACATATGATTTTTCAGAAGCGAAAGTGTCAGGTCGTTATTGACCTGAAGGCATAACTTGTCAGCAGATACGGGCATTCTGATAAAATCAGTCACGCCGAGTTCAAGCGCCCTTTGCTCAACATCCGGATCATCCCCGGCTATGAGAAGCAGCGGAGTGCGTCTTAATGCTCCGCCCATCCTTCTTATCTGAATGATCGCATCAAGTCCGCTCATTTCGGGCATATCGGCTTTGATGATCATGAGGTTCACCATGTTCTCACTTAAGAATTTAAGCAGCTCTTCCCCGCTCTTTACCGAGGTCACGATAAAACCTTTTGCCTGAAGCGCGCTGCTCATGAACTCAAGATCCACCTCATTATCGTTAGCGATGACTATCTGATTATCGACGTCTACGCCCTCTATGTTACTTTCATGCATATCCGGATCGGTACTCTCGGTCTCGACCTCAAGTTCCACCAGTCCGCTGTATTCGTTATTCTTCCACGAATGCATAACGCGCTCCGTAACACGGTTAACGTTATAATCACTTATTTCGGGAAGCATCAGGAAGAAATGATTTTCTCCGATCTGCATCATGATATCGCTGTTTCGAAGAGACTCCTGCAGAAGTTCACGAAGGCTTATCATGATCTTTTCCTTCTCGGATTCGGACAGATCTTTTGGGATGAACCGTGCGGTAAAGAGCATCTTGTATGCGGTGCCGCGATATCTGTCCATGTATCTGATCATGTATCTGTAAACGTTTCCGAACGCTTCCTTACCCATCCACATCGCATTCTGGGGAATGCTTCTTTCCTCAAGGATGTTGGTCAGCATCGCAAGACTTATGTCAGGCGGGATATCATTATCGTTATCGTCTTCCTTGAAAAGTGAATATCCGTGCTTTCCGTTACTCTTGATCGTGTAGAGTGCTCTGTCTGACAGGCGGTAGAGTTCATTGAATTCGGTTCCCTGCTCGGGTATCAGAACAGCACCTATCGATGCGCCGAGCGGGATACTCATATCCTCTCCCATCATCTTGCGCGCCTCGATGATCAGGTCTCTGTTGATCGCTTCGGAATATTTGCTGATATCTTTTTCTTCCTTCAGATTCTGCGCGAACACAAGGAACTCGTCTCCGCCGACACGGCCGAAAGTTCCGGGATATGACATATTTTCGGTGAGTATCCTGGAAAAAGCAGCAAGAACGCGGTCGCCCATATCGTGACCGTATATATCATTGACAAGCTTGAAAGAATCGAGATCTATGATCATGAGCGTACCGGCCTGCGTCCGGCACAACTCTGAGATCTTTTCGTTAGCATTGTATTTGTTGAGAAAACCGGTGAGCTTATCTATCGTGGCTTCAGTCTCATATTTGAGCATCTGCCCGTGTGTGCTGACAATGTTGCCCACACGTCTTACAAGAACATCGGGATCAAAAGGCTTCCTGATATAGTCGGAAACTCCCATCTCAAATCCCCTGCTCTCGTTCGTCCTGTCTTCATCGGCCGTCAGGAACACGATGGGTGTAGCCGGGATACTGAGTTCCTCCTCAAGTTCACGGTACTTCGTATATGTCTCAAAGCCGTCCATCTCCGGCATGTTAAGATCGAGAAGTATCAGATCCGGGGCACCGTTCTGCCGCACGTAATCAAGCAGGCTCTTTCCCGATTTGAGCGCAGTGACCCTCATATTATTTTTCGACAGTATCTGTCCTGCGATCTTCAGATTTGTAACGTCATCATCAACAACTATGATCCACGATGGCATATTGATCTCCTTCAATGCTTAAATGCACATAAAAATACATAGTAGATTATAATTGATTGATCATGTATTTACAAGTAAATGACGCTTAATGACCGCAAGTAATTCCTTTTGTTCCACAGGCTTACTTACGTATTCCGAAAAGCCCTCTTCAATATATGATGCGCGTACTCCCACGATAGCGTTCGCAGTGAGCACCACAGCAGGTGTATCGCAGTTTATATTGTCCTTATCGTCCCTTATCCTGTGGAATGCCTCTATACCGTCCATCTGCGGCATCAGATGATCCATGAATATCAGGTCGTATTTGGTCTCTTTAGTCATTTCAATGGCTTCCTGCCCGGAAAGTGCGCTGTCGATCGTCATCTCCGTGCCCCGCAGAAGACCTTTGAACACAAGTATATTCATCTTCACATCATCAACAACGAGCACCTTCTTACCGGGTGCCTTGAATATATCCATACCGGCCTTGGCAACCTTTACCTGCTCTTTTTGCCTGGCGGTAAAATCACCCATCCGGCCGTCGCCCGCTGCCTTCTGCGGTATCTTTACGGTAAATACCGATCCCTTGCCATATACGCTCTTAACATCTATAGAGCCTTCCATCATCCTGACAAGCTGCTGCGTGATATGCAGCCCGAGTCCGGTTCCCTCGATATTCCTGTTCCGTCTCTCCTCAAGTCTCGTAAAGCTCTTAAAGAGATTTCCCAGATCCTCTTCTTTGATACCGATACCTGTATCCTCAACGGCGATCACAAGTTCCCCGTCATTGTATGAGGCTCTGAGCGTAACGGTTCCTTCCGCAGTATATTTGACACCGTTTGAAATGAGGTTGTTCATGATCTGACGTATCCTGACCTCATCCCCGTAGTACCGGTCAGGCATGTCCCGGTCACTTTCGAATACAAGCTTAAGGCCCTTTTCACCCGCGCGCATCCTGTTCATCTGGAAACATCCGTTCATGACGGCAAACAGGTCATAATCCGCACATATAAGCTCCATCCTTCCGGATTCTATCTTGGTAAGGTCGAGTATATCGTTGATTATCGACAGCAGACCGTTGCCTGCTATACGGATGTTTTCTGCATACTCCACTATCTGCGGATCATCGCAGTCCCGCAGTATCATCGTATCCATTCCGAGTATCCCGTTGATCGGCGTTCTGATCTCATGCGACATGCTCGCAAGAAAATCACTCTTCGTGCTGTTGGCTACATTTGCCTCTTCTCTTGCGATCTCAAGTTCCTTCATCGTCTTCATGAGTTTACGGTAATCCGGAGTCTCAAGCGCGAACAGCATGATAAGAGCCGAGAACGCTTCTCCGAACGCGATGAGCAGGATGTCGCCGACGATCATCTGAATGACCGTAAATATTGTAGGCAGGAACAGGAACAGTATGATTATCTTCGTCATTGCGCCCGGCCTGTCGGCGCGGTTTTTCAGAACGACGTAGAGCATATGGAACAGTACCGTCAACGACAGTACGTATGAGACCAGATAGAGTCTGCCGTGTACATATACACCGTCCTCAAACCTGAACATCCAGCCGGTGAACAGATTGACGGTGACAAATGCAACCAGCATGTACAGCAGCACCCTGTTGATGATCACTGCCTTCTTGGACGCGCTCGGATAGTAATTGAGTATCGCCCGCATCGCGACCGCAACACTGAAGATAGCGGAATACTGGTAAAGAGAGTTCAATATGAGATTGAGCGTATCCGGAACCATTTTACCGTAACATATGGTATACGCGGTTATCACATCGATGATCGCACATATTATCACCGAGTAAACGTATCTTCTTACGAGCCGGCTTCCCTGCGTATCCGTATACAGTACGGTATTCATTCCGACCGCGAGCACCATAAGTACGAGTATCGCGGCTATGTCAAAAGAAATATTGTAATACATACCGACAGTATATCATAACAACGCGGCTTGTGCATTGCAGGATATAAACTACTCTCCTGCCTGACCGATGCTGTATTTATCACGCACATCGCTGCCGGGCACATAGTCCTTCAATATCCCGTCCGCTTTGCGTATCATCTCATCATACGGCATTATCGATATCTCATAATACGTATCAAGTGAATACGGCGACTCGATCACAACGCCGGCTCCGTCTCTTCCCGTTGCAACAAGCGCGCCGTCGGGAAGCCTTGATATCATGTTGAAGTCTTCATCAAATACCCTGTTTTCGATTATATATACACCCGCATTCTTCAGATACGGAAACAGTCCGCTCATAAGAACGATCCCCGTATCGTAGATCTCCTTAACCTTTCTGCCACCCGATGATTCAAAGATATACATGGTCCCGTCATTGGAGTTGACGGCGATATACTTCCCGTCAGCCGACAGTGCTCTTCCGAACACACTTATCTCATCTATCCCTTCAAGATCTGATATATCTATATCCGCATCCGGATTTTCGTCAAAAGGTATCGCATCGCCTGTGTCAGCCATCGCGGTATACCCTGTCTTGTCCGGTGAATAAACCGTCATCCTGCCGCTGTCCCTGTATTCAATGAACAGCTTGTCACCGGAAGAGACTGCAGCACTTATCATGGCATCATCATCGTGGCCGTACAGGCTGTAACATCTGTCGACATCAGAGAACACGCTGTCGCTGAAAAAACGTCCCAGTGCATCTATTATCACGAAACCCTCATCACGTTCAATAACACATACCGCGTCCATATATCCGGTTATCGTAGAACTGATGCTGCCATTACCGTCAAGAACATATGCAAGCGAATCGGAAACAAGAAGCATCCCGTTATCACCTGCAAGCATGTTATAAAACCCATAGCCGGGAATATCGCATGTTGTTTCCCGATCCGACGCAAGCTCTACTGTCCTTAGTATGCTTGAGGTAACAACACCGGTCATGTCGCCTTCATCGTCGCAGCATACGTACAGTTTTTCACCGTCACAGCAAACAGTCGCCGAAAATACATCGTCCAAATGAACGCTCTTTACAAGACGCCCTGCCGGGATATCTATGACAGCACACTCCATGCCTTCATATCCGCTCATTGAAAATGCCGCATACTTTCCGTCACCGGATATGAATACATCATCAACTTCGTAATCCGGATCATCCATGGGATTATCTATCTTAAATCTCTCCTTGAGTCCCGCGTAACCCGTTATCGCATCAGCCGAAAACACAAGTACGGTCTTCTCAGCCGGCACATAATACAGATCAAATCCTTCCTGTGCGAGAACGCTCGTATCGCCCGTTACCGGATCCAGATATATCGCCTGCAGGTCATCATCCGTATAGACAACTCCGGTGTCCGAAAACAGAGCAATGTCGCTGTACATACTCTCTACCCGTGCAACCTGCTTATCCTCAGCCATATCCATGACGATAAAGTAACCCTCACAGTTGATGAGCGCATATTCTCCGTCTTCCGAGACCGAAAAGCCTCTAGCGTCCTGAGGGATCTTAAATGACTTCGTCGGAAAATAGCAGTTCTGTGTCTCGTATGGCGCGATCGCCCTTACAAGTGCATAATATGCATCCTTGTTATACCCGCCCCGGGCATCATCGGGAAGCACATTCCTTACGGCATATATGGCATCATTTCTCTGCCCCTGAGACAGAAGCTTAGCCGATGCGGTCGCCATGGCCCCCGCGTATTTATCACTTATCACCTTGTTCTGCCTGCTGATCCTGACAGAAAACAACAGACACATCACCGCAAATACACTTACGATCGCAAGTGCTGCAGACATCGCGATCAGCCTGTTTCTTATCCTTCGTTCCCTGTGTCGCTGCTTCAGGTCATCATAGTTTAAGTTAAATATCGCGGCGCAGAGTTTTAATACAACATTATCAAGCGCCTTCAGCCTCTGCCTGTTATTTTCACCACGGCAGTCTGCGGCAAGCGGTTCTCTGTCGACCTTTACGGTTATGTCATTTCCGTTCTCATCCCTGGCGGCAACTTCCTCATACATGAGTATATCGGGAAATGACTCTTCGGGCTCGCCTTCGGCGAGAACAAGCAGCACGTGTTTCCTGTCATGAGTCCGTACAAAGGTCTCTATTTCTTTTCTGCACCATAGCGATTCTTTAAGCCTTGGTGTGCATATGACGATAAGGAATTCGGAATTATCAAGTGCCTCCGATATCGGATCTGACAGATTGTCAGACAGGGGTAATTCCGCTTCATCCCTGAACACTCTCTCTATCTTTGTCTTCCCCGCGCCGATCCTGCGTACAACGGATGCAGGCATCTTATAGCTTTCCAGTTTCTTATGAAGATTCTCCGAAATGAACGAATCAAGTTCACAATGTCTGTAACTTATAAAGGCATCATATCTTACTTTATCTAGCGACATACGGCTGTCCTCTCTGCGAATCGTTTCTTGACCTGTGAGCAATGCTCTTATACAATTCAAACATGACTGACTTCATGTAGTCAAGGCTGTGTCAGGTTTTCTTTGAAAAGAAATATTATGAAAAAAGGACGGATCGAAAGATGGGAAAAGAAAGTTTCAAATCAAGACTCGGTTTTATTCTGGTCAGTGCAGGCTGTGCGATCGGTATCGGTAACGTATGGAAGTTTCCGTTCATCACCGGCCAGTACGGCGGCGGTGTATTTGTTCTGTTTTATCTGCTGTTCCTCGTGATCATGGGTGTGCCCGTGCTCACAATGGAGCTTGCGATAGGTCGTGCTTCGGGAAAAAGTTCCGTACCCGGATATAAAGCGCTTGAAAAGCCCGGACACAAATGGCACATCCACGGATGGTTTGCCATAGCAGGATGTTATATCCTCATGATGTATTACACCACCGTATCAGGGTGGATGCTCATGTATTTCGTAAAGTTCCTGACAGGCACCTTCAGTGATCCATCGGTCGATACCGGCGCGGTCTTCGGAGAAATGCTCGCAAGTCCTGCATCAATGGCTGTGTTCATGGCGATAACCGTTATCCTCGGTTTTATCGTATGTTCGTTTGAACTTCAATCAGGACTCGAGCGCATAACCAAGATAATGATGGTAGGACTCCTTGTCATTATCGTTATCCTGGCTGTTAATTCACTGACCCTGCCCGGTGCAAAGGAAGGGCTTAAGTTCTATCTGCTTCCGGACTTCGGAAGGGCAGTTGAAAACGGTATCGCCAACGTCATAACCGCTGCGATGAACCAGGCATTTTTCACATTGAGTCTCGGTATCGGAGCAATGGAGATCTTCGGAAGTTACATGTCAAAGGATAATACCCTTGCAGGCGAAGCTGCCACCATTTGCGCCCTTGATACCGTTGTCGCACTGTGCAGCGGACTTATCATCTTCCCTGCATGCTTCTCATTCGGAGTACAGCCGGATGCCGGACCTTCTCTCATCTTCATAACTCTTCCCAATGTTTTCATGGGGATGCAGGGCGGCAGGATATGGGGAACACTGTTCTTCCTGTTCATGACTTTTGCAAGCTTCTCAACAGTCATCGCCGTGTTTGAGAACATCAACAAATGCTGCATGGATAATCTCGGATGGGATCGCAGAAAGACATCCGTGGTCAACTGTCTGTTCATCCTGATCGCATCTCTTCCGTGCGTTTTCGGATACAATATATGGAGCGATCTTCATATCATCGGAGCGCGCGACGTACTTGACAGCGAGGATTTCATAGTATCAAACCTGCTGCTTCCGATCGGCTCACTCATATATCTTCTGTTCTGTACATTAAAATGGGGCTGGGGATTCGATAAATATCTTGAGGAAGCAAATACCGGTACCGGCCTGAAACTGTCGCCGAAGTTAAAACCGTATTTTACATTTGTGCTTCCGATACTGATACTTGTGATACTGATACAGGGATTGTTGTAAAGGAGAAAATCTGATATGAAGACCAACATCGAGTCGGATATCCTGACAGTTTATTTGGAGGGACGTATTGATTCAAACAATGCCGAAGATATGGAAAAAGAACTGACTGGCTGTGTTGAAAGCCACAATACCGGCATCGTACTTGATGCCGAAGGCCTGACGTATATCTCCAGTGCCGGATTACGTGTTCTTATGAAGATCCAGAAAAGCAGAAAAGATAAGCTTATGGTCATCAATGCTTCACCTGTTATCTACGATATTTTCGAAACCACAGGTTTCACAGAGATAATGAAGGTTCATAAGACCATACGTGAAATTAAGCTCAGCAGTGAAGAAGTCATCGGAAGAGGTGCAACGGCAACAGTCTATCGTATGGATGATGATACCGTTGTTAAAGTGTTTAACAACAGGATCAGTCTGCAAATGGTGCTGCGAGAAAGAGAATTTGCCAGAAAAGCGTTTCTGGTCGGAATCCCGGCATTGATCACATATGATGTGGTCAAAATAAAAGACTGTTTCGGAATTGTGCTTGAAATGGCAAAGGGTTCTGTACTGTCAGAAAAGCTGAATAATGTAGCGGTCGACAAGGCCGATGTTTATAAAAACTATGCAGGACTTTTGAAAACGATCAACAATACCCACATGAAAAAGGGCGAGTTCCCGAATGCCAAAGATATCTACCATAGGTATGTCGATGCAGCAACGTATTTGGACGAAGAACAGAAGAAAAAACTCCATAAACTGATAAACACTCTGCCCGATAAGAATACTATCCTTCACGGAGATTTCCATGCGAATAATGTCATGTACCAGGACGGAGAGATGGTGGTAATAGACCTGACAGACGTCTCTTGCGGAAGTCCGCTTTTCGATCTGGCAAGTATGTATGTGTCTCATATAGCGGTAGGCGGATACAATCCTGATTTTATCAAGGCGGGAATGGGCATTACCTATGATATGTGTCTTACACTTTGGGATGAGTTCCTAAAGAATTATTTTTCGGGAGAGCCGGCTCAGGAAATAGAGCAAAAGAAGGATCTGATAAGACGGTTCGCAATGCTTAAACAGGCCCTGATGTATACCATAGCGCCCGGACTTGACCGTTATCTGGGATGGAAACCGTTTGAGGACGCCTGCAAGGTTCTTTTCGATGCCGAAAGCTATTCACAACTGATCGAAGATTTATCAAATTATAAGGAGAAAAAACATGAGTGAAAAAGTTGTGGTTTCCATGGGGTCGTTTAACCCTCCGCATAAGGGTCATTTCGAGATGTTTGATGAGATCCTGAAAGTAAACGAGAAGTTTCATCTTTTTGTCCGATATAATGAAGGCATTGATCTTACAAGCCGGGAAGTAAAAGAAAAATGGTTTGAGCGCATAAGCGCTGAGTATGACAACAGGATCATCGTCCATGTTTTCACGATGGAAGACATGAAGGGAAAGGATTATAATCCGCATATTTTTGCCGGTGCGATCCATTTCTTTGAGAATATGCTCGGTGAGGCGATCGACGAAGTATGGACAGGTGAAGATGCAGCCCCGCTTTTTGAAGGGATGGATAAGGAGTTTCCCAATACGAAGTTTGTGCTCACGAAACGCTGCGGTATTACCTCAACAGCAATACGCAGTGATATCGAAGGACATAAAGACTGCATGCCGGACTATGTTTACGAGGACCTGATGAGGATTACGAAAGACGAATGATGGCACTCTCGGGGAAAAAACAGGATACGGTTGAAAAACTGTTCTTAAGTCTGATAGGTGTTCAGATGCTCTCTTTCATATCTCTGATCATCTCAAATGTAATAGACGCCATAGCGATCAAGAGGTGCCTCGGTACTGACGCTCTGGCTGCATACTCTTTTTCAAATACGGTTATCAGTATTGAAATGGCTGCATTCGGATTCCTGATGCAGGGCGTGTCGGTACTGCTGTCACGTAATGCCGGTGAACCGGATGAAAAAAAGCGTAACAGTGCATTTTCCACAGCGTTCCTGCTGGCTCTTTCGGTCGGAGTTGTCCTGACCGTGATGTTTCTTGGCGCATCTTACATAATGGCGGATCTGGTCGGTACTCCCGCACATCTTCGGGATCTGGCCGCAAGTTATATACGCGGTAATGCACTTGGTATTGTTCCGTATCTTCTGTTTGCAGTATTCAGCGCTTCTACGATAATTGAAGGCGGAAAAAGACAGTTGATGCTGTCATTTGTCGTGATGGCTGCAACTGATATTGTTTTGGATTTTCTAAACGGCTATGTTCTCCGGCTTGGCATCTGGGGAATGGGCGTGGCTACAGCTGTAAGCGAATTTGTAGCCTTTGCCGTTGTTGTTGTTTTTTATCTGCGCGGACGTAAACTCTTCAGATTTGTTCCCGGACTGTTTCATAAAATTTACGCAAAGGATACATGCGTATATGGGTACATGTATGTAGTCAAGCAGCTTATGCTGACTGTCCTGGGATATGTTTATAACAATTACATTACGAGCAAATACGGCTCCAACATACTGGCGGTATACGCTGCTGCATTTTCCGCTCTTTCACTTCTGCAGTGTCTGTCTTCCGCTGTCGGAAATACAGTATCAACATTATCGGGGTTTTATGCAAAGGAAGAAGACGGAACATCACTTAAGAGCATGATGAGGGCGGCAGTAAAATATTCCGCTGTTTTTAACGCATTGATAATAATCATTTCGATAGTAGCCGCCGGTCCGATCATGAGGATGTTCTATAAGACAAATGATGAGCATTTTATGATCGCAGTCGAAGCATTCAGGCTCTTTTCTCTATCTATAGTATTCAGAAGCATCAACATGGCGATAAGAGGTTATTATCAAAGCATGAAGATGCAGGTTCACAACATGTTGTTTACCTTTGTCGAAACACTTGTGTGTGAGGTGCTTTCTCTCATAGTCTTATGTGAAGTATTTGGAATGTCCGGAATATGGCTTTCCTTCGTGACAGGTGAAATGCTTGCTTTGGTATTGCTAACGGTTGTATTGATGATAAGGACCGGGGCAAAAGACTGCCTGGACGCGTGGATGTGTCTGCCTTCAACATGGCGCAGTGAATATGCAAACAGATTTGTTTCATCCTGTCACTCGGTTGAGGAAATAATGGCATGTTCAAAAAATATCATTGAGTTTTTCCGTAAGACCGGTGCTTCAGAACGAACATCAAATGCATTATCCCTGGCAGTTGAGGAAATAGGGAAAAACATTGTGCAATACGGTTTTATTGATGGCAGGGGCCACAACATTGATATCCGTGCAAAAAAGAATGAAAATACATGGATGCTGATATTTCATGATGACTGTATGGGATTTGACCCGACCAAATATCTCATTTCGCCGGATACTGCCGGAGAACATAACGGTATCAGGTTAGTGTCGGGACTGGTTTCTGAAATGACCTATACAAATGCGTTGGGGATCAATAATCTGTTTATTCAGATCAAAGATGAAGATTAAACGAGGTGAAAAATGCAGAATGCCCACGGAGGTACACCATGTCTTTGCGACTAAAAGATTTATTACAACATGAAAATATCGTGATCCAATGTCACGACAATCCTGATGCGGATGCGCTTGCGAGCGGTTTCGCGCTGTGCCGGTATTTTGAAATAAACGGTAAGGCGGCGCGGTTTGTTTATGGCGGGAAAAATGCTGTGAGCAAAAGCAACCTTATACTTATGATCGCGAATCTCGGGATCGAAGTTGAGCACGTGGAGATGCTCGAGCCCCCCGGTCTTCTGATCACGGTTGACTGCCAGTACGGCGAAAGCAACGTGTCGCGCTTTGAGGCCGACGAGATTGCCGTGATAGACCATCACCAGGTGTCCGGGCAGCTTCCCGCGCTTTCCGACGTCAGAAGCAATTACGGCTCCTGTTCGACCGTTCTTTACGAGCTGCTTTTGCTCGAAGATTTTGATATCAATTCAGACGAAAATCTCTCAACAGCGCTCTACTACGGACTCATGACCGACACCGGCGGATTTTCCGAGATCTCGCACCCTTCCGACAGGGACCTTCGCGATTTTGCACGGCCAAGAAATGCGGATATAGTTCTGTTCAGGAACTCCAATCTTTCCTGGGATGAGCTCGTCATAGCTGGCGATGCGCTGAAGCACGCACACTATTTTGAAGAAGGATCGTACGCGATCGTTGAAGCAAAACCCTGCGATCCGAATATTCTCGGTATCATCAGCGACATGCTTCTCGAGGTCGATTCCGTCGATGCCTGCCTCGTCTATGCCTTGATGCCTTTCGGTGTCAAGATCTCAGTCAGAAGCTGCGTGCGAGAGATCAAGGCGAGCGAACTTGCCGCCTTTATCACGGCCGGTTACGGTGGTGGCGGCGGCCATCTGATAAAAGCGGGGGGACTTTTGAAAAAAGACCTTCTCGAGGCTGCGAAGATCGGATATGACAACGACAGCGCAAGAGATTTTCTCTTCAAGAGGATGAATGAATACTATGAGTCTACTGAGATAATCTACGCCGGACAGCGTATCGAAGACGTTTCCAAGATGACACATTACACAAAAAAAGAAGTTAAGATCGGGTATGTGGAATGTACGAAAATCGCTCCGTCAGGCACAAGCATCATGATCAGGACTCTCGAGGGCGATGTGGATGTCGAGGTCAGAGACGACCTCGTGATCCTGATAGGTATCGAAGGCGAGATCTATCCGACGAGCATGAAGAAATTCAGCGAAGGATACAAAACACTTCCCGGCGAGGAGTATGTCTGTCCTGCCGAATATCCGCCAATGGTAACGGATATCTCAACCGGAAACCGTGTAGGGCTGTTGCCCCACGCAAAACCTTGCATGGCTGCGGGCGGTGCCGGAATCTATGCCAGAAAGCTCGATCACAGAGTCAAGGTTTTCACCGTGTGGGATCCGGACAAGTACTATCTCGGAGTTCCCGGCGACTACCTCGCAGTCAGAGCTGACGATCCTTCGGATATCTATGTTATCGCGCAGGACATCTTCCAAAAGACTTACGTGAAAGGATAAAAATCTTATATGAGATACGATGCATTCATCAGTTACAGGCATTGTGATCTTGATATGGAGATCGCGAAAAAAGTGCACTCGGGTCTTGAAACATATAAGATCCCTGCTGCCGTGCGCCAGAAGACCGGCAAGAAAAAAATGGGACGCGTCTTCAGGGATCAGGAGGAGCTGCCGATCGGAAGCGACCTGGATGACAACATTTCGGGAGCACTGAAGGAATCCGAATACCTGATAGTCATATGCTCTCCCAGAACTCCCGAATCCTACTGGGTCTGCAAGGAGATCGACAGTTTCATCCAGCTTCATGACAGGAATCATATCCTGGCTGTTCTGATCGAAGGCGAGCCGGATGAAAGTTTTCCGCCTCAACTTTTGACCGATGACAAGGGGAATCCCGTTGAACCCCTTGCTGCCGATGTACGTGGCAAAGACAGAAAAGAACGCAATAAAAAATTCAAGACCGAGATCCTGCGACTTGCCGCGCCTGTCATCGGATGCACATATGATGATCTGAAGCAGCGCCACAGGGAGCGCATCATCAAAAGGACCATCTCCATAGTGTCGGCTGCAGCTACTGTTCTTGCAGCGACAGGCACCGCTTTCGGTATCTACAACGCAAACGTTGCAGCACAGATGAAAGCGCTTGCCGACGAAAAAGCCTCACTTGCGGATGAGAAGACCAGGCTTGCAGAGGAGATCTCGACCCAGTACGAAGAAAAGCAGGAAAACCAGTCACGATTTTTCGCGCAGGAAGCGATGACGCTTCTTCGATCCGGAAACCGGGAGGATGCGATCCTCGTTGCAATGGAAGGACTACCCTCCGAAGAAGGCGACAGGCCTTACGTTCCGGATGCCGAATATGCGCTCAGCAACGCTGTTTATGCATATGACTGCGGACGCGGGATGACATACGACAGGATCCTTCAGCATAAGCTCGCCGTCAAGGATATCGTGTCGACCGAGGATCGGCAGAAAATCGTCACCACCGACAGCGGCAGCCGGGTCTATGTATGGAATGTCGCGGACTGGTCTTTACTTGCGAGCATCGATCCCGCACTCAACGAATCCAACTATTTTGAGAACGTGGTCAGCGCCGATGCCGATGATACGGGCATATACACCGCCACGGATCATGAACTGATCAAGTACGATTACAAAGGCGGCGTGATATACAAAAAAGATTTTGAAGACCTTATCGAAAAATGTGATCTGTGCGCCGACACCGGAAAGCTCGTCCTGGTCCTGAAAAATACTTTTCTCGTTCTTGACGCTTCCGACGGAAAAGTGCTTGATGCGCACGAAAGCCCCTCGGGATATTCCTTTATGAGAGACGGCGGGTACAGTGTGGAGCTTGGACTTTACGTGGCATCGCACTATGACGAGGAAATGGATGCCGGCCACATCTCTGTTTATGATATAAAAACCGGAGAGCTTAAGGATATCCGCCTGTCCGAAAGTTATTTCCTTAACTACTGCACAACATCAGACGGCAACATCGCGGTCATAAGCTGCAATTCGATCAATCCCGGAGACGACATCTCACACGTTGCGGCAGACTTATTTTCTCGTGACGGAACACGCCTGTGGTCAAAGGACGTACCTGCGAATATAAAGAGCGCAATGACATTCAATACGATCGTCAAGTCCCACAATTACAAGGCCGATGACGGCGAGCATCCGGAGATCATAATCACCATTGAAGCAGAAGCATTTACGCTTAATGAACGCAACGGAAGTACGATCTCATCGCTCACGCTTCCCGGAGATGCGACTGCGCTGGCGATCACGCTCGACGGCCCTTACGGCAGAGTCGGCTACCGGCAGGGGAATTTTGACGTTATAGATTTTACCGAAGGCCGGATCTATTCGGAGCATACTTTCGTGACCGAAGGATCCATCAGAACGTGGGTTGTGCTGAAGGACCAGCTGGCCTATGTCTCCTCTTCTTCCGCCGAGGTCCATGTGGTGTCGTGGCATATGGCACCGGATATCGAAGACTTCACAACTTTCAAAGAGAAGGTCACACCCGAAGCCGTATCGCCCGACGGCACGGTTTTCGCGGTCAGACCCGACTCGGATTACCAGACATATATCTTCATGAACGCTGACGGGACCGAGGCCTGCAGATATGAGGGCGACGCGTTTGTCAAAGGAATGAAACTCGCAGACGAAAAAGCGTTCCTGTGGGACTCGGGTGGAATAACGACTGTAGATACCGCAACCGGAAGCAAGGATAAGATCGTACCTTCAGATCATGGATTTTCCGAGTTCTCGGTTGAATATTATGTAAACCGCCCCGGCACCGGATTTGTATTCTATACGACGCGGTCTCTCATGGTATTTGATCCCCAAAAGAATGAGGTGCTATACGAATACGAGTCAGATGACACCATCGGAAGTCTCCTTCTTTCAGATGACGGAAGCAGGGTTTATGTAGGAAACAACAACGGCACGCTCTATGCGATCGATACCGCCGATTCCTGCCGCCACGAATTCAAGGACGAGAAGATCAAAACAGTCGCCGCGGGATATTTCAAGGACTTTATGGCGCTGAGCCCGGACGGTAAGTATCTTGCAGTCTGCTGCGCCGACGGGATGATGCGCCTCGTTGATACGGATTCTTTCGAGACAGTCTCGGAGGCTGTGCTCGAGTCATACCTCCGCTCCTATATTTCCTTTACGGACGATGGAAAGCACATAGTCGTGCAAGGCGATGATTACCGTATCAGAGTCTACGATGTCGACTCCAAAGCATATATCACAACGATCGAAGGCGACGGCAGCATCAGTCATATCGTCTGCGATGACGAGAGCAAACTGATGGCGGTATGCACCGGGGCAAGCGTTTTCCTGTTTGAGACCAGGGGGTACGGATGCGTGGCATATGCAGAAGACGGGCTTTTGTACCTAAAGAGCAATGATTCCATCCTGGTCAGCATCGACCGGATAAACATCAGAAGAACGTATTATAAAGATTACAAAAAACTGATGGAGGAAGCGCGAAAACAATTCCCGGGCGCGGAACTAAGTGCCGAAAAGAAGACGCGATACAACGTCGACTGAGCAGACAGGATAACACGAAATAATTCTTAGTATAGCTTTATACAATCTTAACATGTTGCCTGATATCTTTATACTGAATTAATCTGAAATGAAGTTACAGTCGGCTCTCCGGTGCATCTTTTTCCAGCATCTCCATATGTTCTTTATCCCATTTGATCAGCTGCTCATAAGACATTGATGCGCCCACACCTCTGCATGCTCGAGCTCCCGTATGTCCCATTAGAGATCTATTAGCAGGTTTCAGTTTTACCGCCTATTAACAAAATGTTCATAAACAAACGCTCACAGGTCATTCTGATCCCGTGAGCGTTTATTTTTATGTTCACTATCCTTCTTCACATAAACCGTCAAATCAAAAAATAGCCGCCTATCTGGGCAGCTATCTTTATAATTTTATATGAATACAACGAAGTTAAACATTTGAGGCCTTCTTTTGAGTATTTTTCTTCCTCGGCATATTTGCCAGAGCAAAGGCTTTATCTAAATTGCCCTCTATCCTGATCTGCCCTTTCAAATATAAAACCGTTGGATCTGATCTGCCTTCAAGCAGATCTATAATATCATTTGCATTTCCCCGGATCCTGCAATCATTATCATAATATTCATACGGTTTTACCCTGATCTTTCCTTTATCCAGTTCCACATAAAAGGCTCCTTCGCCCTCGCCCTCAACATCAAACTCTACTGCGATATGCTCACTGACAGCTTTGGTGTCAACCTTCTTGGCTGCCTGCGTGGCCTTTTTTACTATCTCTTCATAAGTCATAATATGTCTCCTCCTTTTCAGACTTTACTTTGTCTATTGCGGTTCCCACGAGCCCTGCTGCCTAATACCGGTTGCAACTGCTTCCCTTGTCAGCGAGTCAATATCTTCCGGAGCAAGTGATGCATTGAGCGCTGCGGCGAGTTTTTTCACATGTTCCGGCTTTGTTATTCCGACTATAGGAACAGCCCCCTTTCCTATCGTCCACAGTATCGGAATCTGTGATGGATCAACAACATATTTGACCGCGAGACGGTTCATTTTGTCCAGAAGGCCTTCTATCTTCCTAAATTTCGACTTTCCAAAAGAAAAATTCCTCATTGAAAATGTCGGAAAATGATGTTCGGAATCATAGTGTCCCGACAGCGCCCCCTGTTCGAGCACCATATATGCATAGTACCGGATACCTTTACTGTTACAGTGATCGATTATATCCTGCTGATCAGTTCTCAAAAGGCTGAAGTGGTTTTGTACGCCCCCGAGTTTCAGACCCTCATTTGACAACAGATCTTCCGCCTGCTTTATATGATCAAGCGAAACATTTGATATACCTATATCCTTTATCCTGCCATCCTTTATAAGAGGTATGGATTCGCTTAAGTTCGAAGATAAGGCATTTGGTACATGTATCCAGAACAGATCCGCATGTCTTCTCCCCAAGCGTGCCATACTCTCTTCAAATGATCTTTTTAGGGCACCACTTTTATATACTTTTCCGGGGAAAAACTTTGTGGAAATGAAAATATCGTCATTTCCTTTGATAAAACTGCCAAGCAGCTTCTCACAACTGCCCATACCATATACGGCGGCAGTATCCCATTTCAGAAATCCAGCCTTCACAGCTTCATCATATGTGGTTTTCAAAACCTGTGTATCCGGCGCAGATCCAAAGACCATGGATGAACCGTTGATCCCTGTCCCCCAAGTCCAGGTCCCTAATAGAACATCTTTCATTGCTGTACCTTTTCAGGCTTATTTATCCTACTCAATGTATTCTTTGGTTTTTGCAGTTATTTCGACACTATTATCCGAATCCTCAAAATTCAAAACATACGTCGTATCATTACCTCTTTTAATTGTTTCAATATTCCGTATCACCGTCCCCGCCGATTCGATCGGTCTGCTTATATGTGACACTCCATTAAACACTATCCGGGCTTTTGAGTACCCGTTTAGACAATTCAGCGTCAAAGTACTTCCGGCCGAATCAACATCAACGATCATGCAATTCTTGCACTGATAACTGTGCATACTGAAATCATTCATTACTCTGATCCTTGATAAACACCATCTTAATTGAATATAGAACGGTTGATAAACTGATAATATTATTATAAAATTCTAACCAGTATAAATAAAATACATATTTCTAATATGTATATAAACGGAGATTATATCGGATGAAATACTCATATGACTATTACAGAGTCTTTTATTATGTAGCGAGATATCAGAGTATAAGTCGTGCTGCAAATGTTTTATCCATAAGCCAGCCGGCTGTCACTCACACAATAAAAAACCTTGAACAATCCCTCGGGTGTGAACTTTTCAATCGGACCAATTCCGGTGTTATTCTTACCGAAAAGGGCGAAACACTATACAATCATGTTAAGGAATCCTTCAGGCAATTGACGATCGGGGAAGAAAAGATCATTTCGGAGATGGATAATGTAAACAGATCCATCTCCATTGGGTTTTCCGTTTCGCTTTCCGCAACCATAATGGATTCTCTTATCATCCCCCCTATAGCTCTGTATCACAAAGAGCACTCAGAAACCTATATAACAACCTATAATAAGCCGACACCTGAGCTTATAAATAGTGTTAAGGATGGCCTGTTGGACATGGCAATTATCACATCCTCTGATATCCAGAAAGAGTTAAAAAATTCAGGGAGAATACTCTATTCATACAAGGATCTTGTCGTGGCAGGAAATGAGTTTAAAAGTCGCTTTAAAAAACCGGTGTACTTTGCTGATCTCATTGAATTTCCAATTGTCGGATTCGGAAAAGGCACGGAAACATATAGTATGTACGATCGTATGTTTGCAGAAGGGGGACGTGATACAAGAGTTGATATAGAAGTGTCAAATCACGAGCAGAACCTGTCCTTTGTGAAAAACAACATGGGAATCACTGCTATGCCTGAATACCTTGCAAAACCGGCAATTAAAGAGGGGACGATCTTTGCTGTAAAGTTAAAAGATGAAATTCCAAAGAGATTCATCTCTATCATCAGAAACGAAGGATCAAATAATAATTCCGCCGCCATTCTTGAGGATTATATCATCAGCCATTCCAGGACATTTCCAAAAAGGTAGCAGGAATAACTACTCGCACTCGGATTGCATGAAACGCCGCAAAATCAATGCTTTGCGACGTTTCTCTCTCAAATATGAACATTCTGTTAATAGACGGTAAAATCAAAATATTGTGATTCGACCGTTATATTGCGATACAACCAGATCGCTATTTTACAGAATTATGACCTATTATATGGTATTATCTCATAATCGGTAAACCCTTATAAACACTGGAATATATCAAGTATGCTCACCATTGGGTGTTGTTTCATGTTATAAGATTATGTCAGG
>JAFZQP010000135.1 GCA_017620345.1 Lachnospiraceae bacterium | reverse complement strand
TTGTTCTCATTTGATGCACAAACAAGCTTTCCTATCGGAACACCCATTTGCTTTGCGTAAAATGCAGCAAGTATGTTCCCGAAATTTCCGGTCGGTACTGTAAAGTTCAGCGGATCTCCTTCTTTTATCTCCCCGAATCCGACCATTTTAACGTATGAATATACATAGTATACGATCTGCGGGATCAGTCGGCCAATATTGATCGAGTTCGCAGATGAAAAACGATAGCCGGCGCTCCCCAGTTCCTCTTTGAGCGCGGCGTCGTTAAACATTTTCTTAACGCCTGTCTGACAGTCGTCAAAATTACCTCTTACACCGACTACCTTTGTGTTATCACCTTTCTGTGTCAGCATCTGGCGTTCCTGTATAGCACTGACACCACCCTTCGGATAAAATACGATGATCGAAGTTCCGGGTACATCCGCAAAAGCCGCAAGCGCTGCCTTGCCCGTATCGCCGCTCGTGGCCGTCATAATCACGACCTTATCATCTGTATTGTTCTTCGCAAGGGCGCACGTAAGCAGATGCGGAAGTATCGATAATGCCATGTCCTTGAAAGCTATCGTCGGGCCATGGAACAGTTCGAGAAAATACTGTCCGTCCTTCTTAACAAGAGGTGCATATACATCGGTATCAAACTTGGCATCATAAGCCTTATCGATACAGTCTGTAAGTTCCTGTTTCGTATAGTCTGTCAGGAACAGTTTTAATACCTCATATGCGATATCCTTATATCCTTTATTCACAAGCGCAGATATCGGTACGTCAAGCTGCGGGATGTGATCCGGAACAAAGAGCCCTCCGTCGTCGGCAAGGCCCTTAATTATTGCAGCTGATGCGCTGTACGCATTCTTATCACCGCGTGTACTTATATATTTAAGATCCATTGTCACTCCTTCTTATCGGGCATGCCCGCCTCTTCCGCTTTCATTTCCTTGGCATCCTTCATCTCGCGAAGCTTCTTGCCGCATATTACTGCAACAACGATAACTGCCATGCTGATGATGACCAGTATAAGGTATGACAAAAAAGTGTTGATAAAAGCTATCATGTATACATCCTCCGTAAATCTGACAACTGAAACTATACCATCATTTTACTACATCGTCCAGCAGATCCGATGAAAGCGCCGCTTCAACAGCCATCTTGTCACACCTTTCATTCTCGGGATGATCGGCGTGCCCTTTGACCCATGTAAAGATCACATTATGCTCCTTTTTTGCTTCAAGAAGCCGTTTCCACAGATCCACGTTCAGTACGGGCTTCTTATCAGCCTTACGCCAGCCGTTTTTGATCCAGCTGTCGATCCATTTCTGATTGAAAGCATCCGTAACATATTTACTGTCGGATATGATCTCAACATCACACGGTTTGTTCAGGCTCTCGAGTCCTACAATGACGCCCATGAGCTCCATCCGATTATTGGTCGTCTTCCTGTATCCCGCACTTCTTGTGCTCTCATGAAGAACCCCCTTGGGATCCACATAATGCAGGATCACACCGTATCCACCCGGCCCATCGGGATTTCCTCTTGCACTTCCGTCCGTATATATCGTAACTTTCATTTATTCACCCAGCTGCCGGTCTGTTTGTAATGGCCGACCAGTTCATTTGCCGAATCAACGGTTTCTTTATCAAATCCGAGCATTGACAGAAGCCTTATCGCATTTGTCCTGTCGCTGACTCCTTTATATATCCTGAAGGGGAACGAAACATTATCATCAACGATCTCCTCCGTGAAATAATAACATTCCATATCCGCATCAAGGAGCTGTGTCAGTTCCAGATCATGTGTCGCCGCAAAGCACAGCACATCTTTTCTGCAAAGAGATTTAAGTATCCTTGAGCTCGCAGCGATCCTCTCTATCGTATTGGTCCCCCGAAGTACTTCATCGATTATGCAGACGCAGTTTCCGTATGCACTGTCGCATATACGTTTGAGTGATCTTGCCTCGACCACATAATAACTCTCTTCTCCGAGAAGATTGTCTGCAAGTGCCATTGAGGTGTACAGTTTTTCCGCTCCCGTCTCAAACCGGTCGGCAAATGCGAATCCGAAGCTCTTGGACAGCAATATGTTAAGTCCTATCGACTTTAAGAAAGTCGACTTTCCCGAGGCATTCGATCCTGTTACAAGAACACCTCTTTGGGTGTAAAAATCATTATATACGGGCTTTCTTACGAGCGGATGATATAACTGTTCGGCGGATATACTGTTATCGTCCGAAAGCGATGCCTTACAGTGCTTTCTGCCGTATATGTACGAAGCAGTTGCAACTGCCGCATCCAGCATCCCGATATCAACATACAGGTTTTTAATGTCTTCCGACTTTTCCCTGATCTTTGATATCTTAAGCTTATATACTATCACATCTATATGTGTGATCATCCTTACGTAATCGAGGATGATCGACATCGGATCGGATACGGTCCTGTCTTTGAGCGGAAGTATACCTGCGGCAAAACGGAGTTTTTCAAGGCCGCTGTATTTTGCAAGATCATCCCATTTATCGGAAAGCTTACATGCACAGCGTATGAGCCGCAGCGAATAAGCAAGTCCGCTTAAGTGCTCATCCATCCGTCTTCTTTCCGAAAAATAGGTGCCGATGCATACCGCTAGCATTATGAGTACCAGTATGATGCCGGCCAGCGGATATATACCCGTTAATATAACGGCAGCGATGAGTCCGGTAACAGGAAGAACATCTGTGATGATCCCGGTTTCCGATGCGCCGGACAGTTTCCCGAGAAGCCCGAATCCGTCAAGATGCGGATGATGTCCTATATCGTCAAGAACATGTGATATCTCGGTCGCCTTATGAGTGTCGTTCAGGAACGTCTCGATATATCCATACAGTTTATCCGCACCGCCGCTCTTTGGCAAAACCTTCAGACGATACCGCATGAAGTCGTCCCCGCATGCGCTGACACACCGGTTCATCCTTGCATATATGTCCCGAAGTCCGAGATCTGATATGGTTATATCATCAAGGAAAAAATCTTCCGAAGACAGAGACCGCATATGTTCATACAACGATGATGCACTGTCAAACAGTGCAGGATCACAAAGATCCGTCTCCGCTTTTCCGAAAGATTCCTCCAGTTCTTTGTATCTTGCTTTTTTTCTGTTCGTGCTCCGTACCGTATTCGAAAACACAAGCGCAAACAGAAGGACGCCCAAAAGGATCCAAAAAACGATATTTGCCATTTCTTATTCCTTATACTTTGCCATCAGCGAATTGGCATTAGCGTATACCTTTTCGGGATCTATGCCCACATGGAAAATACCGTCTTCATACAATATCCGTCCACCGACCATGGTCATCTTTATATTGGTCTTACTTCCCGAATAAACGATATTATCGACGATGTTGTTCAAAGGCTGCATATTCGGCTGGTTAAGATCGATCATTATTATATCGGCAAGTTTCCCTGCAGACAGGGTATCACATTCGTTAAGACCCATACACCTTGCGCCGTTAACTGTAGCCATTTTCAGTACCTCTTTCGGAATGACCGCAGCCGCATCCATATCATGAAGCTTGGCAAGACCGGTTACAAGGAACATCTCGCGGAACATATCAAGACAGTTATTTGATGAAGGACCGTCGGTACCGATCGCTATCCTTATTCCGTTTTCAAGATATTTGGATATCGGAGCTATGCCGCTCGCAAGTTTGGTATTTGACCCCGGATTGGTAACGACTGTAAGGTCATGTTTCTTAAATATCTCTATATCTTCATCTGACAAATATACACAATGGTATCCGCCACCGCCGTATCTGAACATATCAAGGCTCTCAAACAGCTGCGTCGGAGTCATATCATGCCTTTCTATGCACTCATCAACTTCTTTTCTCGTCTCGGAATTATGTGTAAACACGGGAGACTTGTACTTTGCCGCCATCTCGCTTATCGAAGCAAGCAGTTCTTTCGTACAGGTGTATTCCGCATGAAATCCTATGATATAACTTGAATAACCGTTGTTTTTATTAAGCGTCTCAAATCTTTTTTCAACCTCGGACAGCTCCGGCCCGAACTTGTTGATATCACAGCATCCGACAAAACGGATCCCCATCTCCTCACATGCTCTTGCCGTCTCTTCGGGATGCATATACATATCGAATATCGAAGTGATCCCGCTCGTCAGGTATTCAAGTATCGCCAGCCTTACAAATTCATACATATCGGAAGCGGTAAGTTTTGCCTCAAGAGGAAAGATCTTCGTTGACAGCCACTCCCAGAGGGGCATGTCATCGGCATATGATCTCATACCGGTCATTGCAGAATGGGTGTGGGCGTCCTTGAATCCGGGCATAAGAACGTTCCCTCTGCAGTCTTTTTGTGTATCAAAAACAATGCCCTTTTTGGATATTTCTTCATCCGATACGGGTGCCCCGACATAACTGATCCTGTCGTTTTCCACCCATATCTCGCCGTCAAACAGTTCGTACGGCTCTTCCATTGTCAGTATACGTGCATTATAAAGTCTTGTTTTCATCTGCTCTCTCCTCTATCCTGAAATATCGGTTCACTTAAGATTATCCGGTCCGAAGCTTTCCGGAAGCAACTCTTCCAAAGTATATTCCCTGTAGTCGTCCGCGTTTTTTGCAACTATAACTTTAAAAGATGCAGGATCGGTAAATTCCCTAAGGACCTGCCTGCATACTCCGCACGGAAAAGCGTAATCATCCGCCTCATCCCCTGCTCCACCGCATATGGCTATGGCTGTAAAATCCTTTTTATCCGATGCAACAGCGGTAAATACCGCACATCTTTCCGCACATACGGTAGCGCCGTACGAAGCATTCTCTATATTTGCGCCTGTGACTATCGTCCCGTCGGAACACAATATCGCAGCTCCGACGCGATAATGCGAATACGGCGAATACGAATGTTTTCTTGCTTCCAATGCGGCCTCAATTAACATCTTCCGATCCATAACGTCTCCCATGATTTAATAATCAATAAATGTAACTTCTGTATTGATGAGTGTCAGTTCTTCACACGTTCCTATATCAGTCTTATTATACGGAACTATCATGCCGTCGGTCATTTGTGAAATGATCGAGTCATAGCTTTCTTTGTCGAATTTCTCAAACCTTGATGTATCCATCGGTAAGGCGACTCCGCCGGAAGCCGCTGTCATATTCGTCTGTGCACCTCCTGCAAAAGTTCCGTCGTAATATGCTTTTATATCATTATATACCGCAGTTTTAACATCCTTCACTGCAGAAGTAAGAACTGTTTCGGAGTATGCGGATTCATCCACATCCACGCCGATCACCCTTCCTACATGGCCTTCCGCGGCTCTTATTATCGGTTTATCGATCGAACCTCCGCACGCAAAAATAACTTCCGTATCGTCATCAAACCATGCGGACGCCATCTCCTCTACCGAAGGTGTGTCCTCAAACGTGTCCGTGTAAGTATACCTGACATGAACATTTACACCCATCTCAATTGCCGCATAATCGGCACCCTGAACAAATCCGTACCCGAATCTGATAACGGGATCTATCGGGACGCCTCCCATAAATCCAAGCCCCCTGTATCCGTCACGGACCGCAGCATATCCGGCGAGAAATCCCGCTTCTTCCTCCGCAAACGAAACAACCGAGACATTATCGGCTATCTTCTGATCGGTATTATCTTCATTATGCGGAATGCCGTCGATCAGTATAAACGATGCATCATCATATTTATCGGCAGCGATATATACCGGCACTTCAAGCATCGTCCCGGGGCATACGAACAGTTTGGCTCCGTTTCCTATCCCCCGTTTTATCTGTGCCATGATACTGTCTGTATCCGTTCCCTCAGGCTTGTAATAATCATAGGCGATCCCGTTCTGTTCGGCATATTCCTTAATGCCTTCCCAGGCCATCTGATTATATGAGTTGTCATCTACCGTTCCGAAATCGGTAACAAGAACGATCTCAGCCGGCTTGTCATCGACGTTTGAACTGTTCTTTTTACAACCCGAAAGAGTGAACATCAACGATATAACTGTAAGACATATGACACTTTTTTTTAATGCGGAATAAGAAATCATAAAGCTCCTATCCTGACTATCGATTCCCTTACGATCTGTTTGAACAGCGGAGCCGCCTTTGCAGCTGCTTCCTGAACTTCATCGTGCGTAAGAGGTGTTTCCGATATCCCGGCTGCAAGATTGCATACACATGATATCGCGCATATCTTCATACCCATATGGTTGGCTGCTATCGCTTCAACCACAGTACTCATTCCGACCGCGTCCACTCCAAGTTTTCCGAGCATCCTGATCTCAGCGGGACTTTCAAATGAAGGGCCTGTAAGCTGAGCATATACTCCCTTCTGCATCTCTATTCCAAAATCATCCGCAACAGACATTATGATATCCTGAAGTATCGGATTATACACAGATGACATATCGGGAAATCTTGTGCCGATCTCATCGATATTGGGACCTATGAGCGGATTGGGTGCGAAACTCGAAATATGATCCGTCAGAAGCATAAAATCACCCGCTTTAAAATCACGGTTGATACCTCCGGATGCATTTGTAAGGAACAGGTATTTTGCTCCGAGAAGGGCCATCAGTCTGATCGGGAGGACAACGTCCGTTATCGGATAGCCCTCATAATAGTGTACTCTTCCCTGCATGCATACTACCGGAACACTGTCCACATATCCGAACACATACTGACCTGCATGTCCGGGAACGGTGGACATCGGAAATCCTTCTATATCACTGTAAGATATCCTGTCTACAACCTCGATCTCTTCGGCAAACTTTCCGAGTCCCGAACCGAGAACAAGAGCAACCTTCGGCTCAAATGATACCTTCTTTCTGACGCTCTCATAACAGTTATTCAATTTCTCATAAACCGGATTCATTTCTCCTCCTTTTCAGATCGGTTAACAGTTCCTTTGCTTTATGATAATCAAATACATCCAACTGATTCTTGATCTCACGGATCGACTTGTTGATATCGGATCCGTAATTGATACCGCAGCACTCGTTTATCTTGTCTTCGGTTGCCTTGATATTAAACTTGCTAAGATGATCTATGAGCTCATCTATAAGAGAAATATCAAGTTCAACGATATCTCCTTCCGGTTCGGGCTGACCTGTCTCGCTCTCAAAAAGTCCGTTTGTCGTAAGATAATTCTTCACAACATCAAGAACCCCCTTGAACGTTTCAAAAACATTGCCCGAATGACTTTCGATAAACTCGATATTTGATGCCTTGCCGGCAAATTCCAGTTCCCGGAACAGAGTAGACATCGCTTCCGCTCCGATAGCTGCGCTGCTTGATTTAAGTGCATGTACCTCAACAACGTAATTATCTATGTTTTTTGCGGCAAGAAGTTCAGGAACAAGTTCGAGTTTTTTGATCCCTTCATTGTAGTATGCATTGACCACCGAAGCAAAAGCATCCGTACTCCCGCCGACGTTCCTGAGTCCCGATTCAAAATCGATATCCTTCGGATCTTTTGCAGGAGCTTCCTTGGCGGCACTCTCTTCCGGCTTTTTCTGTTTCTCCTCCGGAATATCATCGACCACTATATTGACTGCCAGTTCAGGCGGCATGTATTTGCGCAGCATCCTCTCAAGATAAAACCTTCTGACGGGCTTGGCCAGATAATCCTGGAACCCCTCATTCAGGAGCATTCTCGATACTTCAGGTCCGAAATCGGCCGTTGCACACAGAATAGGTACCATAGCATTTGCATTATCAAGTTTTCTGATAAGATGGAGAAGTTCTATACCATCCATCTCCGGCATTCTCTGGTCAAGTATTATCAGATCGAACTCTTCCCTTTCAAGAACAGACAACGCCTCTGCCCCACTCTTGCATTTGGTCGTATTGACAGAAAATGTCTGAAGCATTCCCTCCAGTACACGTAAGTTTACTATGGAATCATCAACTATGATTATCTTTCCTTCCGGATATGTTACGGCCTCTTTCTTCTGGGCAACCTTATAGTCTGATGAATCCCATACATTGTTAAGAGCATCGGCCACGCACAGACATGTCATAGGTCTGCGGAGTATCTTGCAGTTGTCAAAGTCACTGAATATGCTGCCGGCCTCTGTAAGGACATATACTTCATCGTTTATCTGAGCAGATCTTATCGTATCCTTGAGCATCGGATAGAACATATCGTCAATAAAAATATGAGTATATCTTCTGTTCTCTATAGCCTGCCTGAACGCATTCGGTCCCGTTACAAAGTTGGGATACAACTGGAACTGTCCGAGAATATCGATCCATACATCCTGGTCTTCGGCATTCTTGGTATATATTAGGATACTGTAATCTTTTGTAGTACTGATCCTGACTATCGGATTGTCTTCGATTATATAATTTATCAGTTCGAAATGAACGCTCATTCCGACGCCCTCCACCGACTTGATAGAAAGGCTGCCGCCCATAAGTTCGAGTATCTCCTTGCATATCGAAAGTTCCAGACCCATGCCTTTATAGTCGCTCTTCTGGCGGCTGTCATACTTCGTATATGCCGACAGCATTGCTTCTATCTCAACCTCGGACAATCCGAAACCGGATTCCGCGATCGTACATGAGAGCATGACCGTGTTGGTGTTAATATCTACCTCACCGTTAACCTCCATCGACATCCTGCTGTGCGGAAGCATATGAACGGATGAGAACAGAAGGTACATGAATATCTGTTTGATCCTGATACTGTCTCCAAAGAGTGTCCTTGGTATATTGGGATCGATCTTGGCGTAAAATTCGGTATTTTCCGAAGCATATTCATTTGATACCGCTTCTATGATCTCAGTCATGAGCGTCCTGAAATCATATTTCGTAGGATACAGTTCCATCCTGTTGGAATCAAGCTTTGAGAACTCAAGCACATTGTTGATGATCTTAAGCAACTGGTTCGACGAGATCTTGATATTCTCGGCAAGTTCCCTTGATTCGGGATCCAGGTCCTCGCGCAATATCAGTTCATTCATGCCTATTATGGCATTCATCGGAGTCCTTATCTCATGAGTGACATTTGCAAGAAAACGGCTCTTGTTGTATCGGGCAGTTTCAATGATATGCCTTGACTCATTTAGTTTTCTCTTGGTCCTTTCATAATTTACGGTCTGATATATGAATATAAAGATAGGTGCAAAAGCAGCCGCTACAAAGCTTATGGGTATACCGATATCATGGGGGATGACTTTGCCGTATCTTGAATACTTCTCGTAATCGATCATGGGGAGTATCAGTATCACGCTGTACCAGACGATCTCGACAGCGAATATATATTTTGACCACTTTTCCTTTATCAGGAAAAACGTGAACACAAGACCGAGCGGCATGAACAAAAGCGCTCCGTTAAGAAGGTTACCCGTCATATAGAACATGGTCGGAAACATTATAAAGTTGATCGCTAACACAACGATATACTTAAACAGCTGAAGTTCATCAAATCTGTTCAGAAGATATGCTGTAAGCAGGAAAAATACTATCGATCCGATTGCAATGCACAGACATGCCGGGGACCCGGACGGCTTGATGATAAAACCTATCGCATAACCGATGTTGATAACGACACTGTATATGATCATAAGATACAGTCCCTTTGCATCGATAGTGACTTCATCACTTCTTAAGAATCCTATGAAATTTTTAAGCCTTCCTGTTCCTTTTTTCATCCTAGTTCTCTTTCATAGGGTTTTTGGCTGTGATAAGATCCCTTCGCAGGTACTTTCTCAGTACCTTTTCCATCTTGTCAATTGAGATAGGTTTCGCCATAAAATCATCAAAGCCGGCTTCAAGGAACATTTCCCTTGCACCGCTCACAACATTGGCCGTAAGCGCAATTACCGGCATGGATGTATATTTTGATCCCGGGATCTTTCTGATATGCTCAAGCGTATCTATACCGTTCATTTCCGGCATCATGTAATCAAGGAAGATCATATCGACATCATGATCCCGAAGGAGCCGCAGGCAGTCCTTACCCGACAAAGCAGTAAGGACATTTGCTCCGTATTTGGCAAGTATCGCACTTGCAACGTTCAAATTCGTATAATTATCGTCAACAACAAGAATATTGGCACGTGAACATTCAAAGCCGCCTTTTCTTGTGATCTCCCGTACATAGGAGTTGGTCTCATTCTTAAGAAGCGCTGCGATGTTAAGGGAATGGATCGGTCTTGTCAGAACCGTCGTTGCCCTCTGTACATGAACATTGTCATCGATATCCAGAAATGCCACGATATTGCTCTCGACAAGACGATTGGCAAGTACACTCTCGCATTCTTCGTACCTCTCATTTGACATGAAGATATGTGTGTATTTATTAACATTCATGAGCCTCTCAAGATCCTGCTTCGTCCATGCATAATCCGAGTTGATGTTAAACGATTCAAGTATCCTTCTGATATGCTCCGCATGATCGCCGTCTTTTTCAAATACAAGGATCCTGTACTTATCCGTATCGGGAATATAGGCAACGGTATCCATGGATGTGAATCTTTGCGGTACCCTGAATGTAAATACCGACCCGGAACGATATTCACTTTGGACAGATATCTCACCCTTCATCTCATTTACGATCTCGGCACATATCGCAAGTCCGAGTCCCGATCCGTCGACATTTTCATATTCATTGTCAGCTGATTCATATTCGTTTCTTACAAACAGGTTCTTCATATCTTCCTTCTTGATACCTACACCGGTATCCTCAATATCTACGACAAGTTCTATCGTATCGGTATCAAGAGGTTTGCAGTCCACACGCATTATGATCTTTCCCGAAGGAGTATATTTTACGGCGTTATTGAGTATGTTGACAAACAACTGACGCAGTTTTGAAACATCCCCGTACAGAAAACGCGGGATATTGTTATTGATGTTGACGAAGAAATCAAGATTGCTCTCCGTGAGTCTGACGGTCATCATGTTTATGACTTCCATCAGAAGTTCTGACATGTCATATGTCGTAACATATAGAGAAACTTCTCCATTCTCGGATTTGCTCAGATCCATCAGTTCATCTGTAAGTGACAGAAGCGCATTACATGAATTAAGAATATTATAGACGCTGTCAGAAACATGCTCCGATACTTCCTGATCCAGCAACAGATCGACCGTACCGACTATTGCATTCATCGGCGTACGTATCTCATGCGACATGTTTATAAGAAACATATCCTTGGCGATATATGCATCCATTGCCTCGGCTTTCAGCTTCTCTGCTTCTTCCTGTGCCTGCTGATGGAACATGAAACGGAACCTTACCGTACATCCGGCGCATAAGCCGACTATGATCATCGATACTATCGCTGCCATATATGACAGATAGATCTGACGCGGCTGGCCGCTCTCAACACCTGTCGGCAGCGTATTATTGTACGTAAACAGCAGCGCGGTATAAAAGACAGTCTCAATCCCACCCAGTACTATCGCTGTCCTGGCATCAAGCAATACAACGGAATACATTAGTCCGAAAAGAAAGTACACGGGGATGACCGAAATGCCCCGGTCAAACATGAAATACATCTGCGGCATATAGATAAAATTAAACACAACGGACATGAAGATGATAACTGCCTTGGTCTTGCGTGTCCTGTTGGCTTCGGCCATTGTAAGCAGAAACAGTACGCAGACCGCAAATGACAGATATATCGCGTTCGGATTATCAAAAAAGAACGTTACAATGCCGCACATAAGTATCATACCAACAACACATATGGTATGTGCCACATTGAAAACGTACATTTCCTCATCATTCTCTTTATTGTAAAGTGACTTAATGTATTCTATCATGACTGATTATCAAACCGTACGGCAGCGATGTGGCTCTCAATGTTCAAAAAGGCTTCAACCAGTTCCGGGTCAAAATGAGTCCCGCTCCACAATCTGATACGGTTGATCGATTCATTATGCGTGAGCGGATCCGCTCCGTCATTTGTCGTCCTGAAAATATCATAACTGTTAACTATGGCAAGGATCCTGGCTTCGATAGGGATGTTCGTGGTCATAAGCTTATCGGGATAGCCCTTTCCATCCCATCTTTCATGATGGAATCTGCACATATTATACGAGTACTTGAGGAACTGGTTATCCGAGACAACATCCATGACCTTCTTGATCGCCTCTGCACCGAGTACGGTATGCAGATGATTGAATTCTTTTTCCTGAATGGACAGATCACCCATATCGGCAAGACACCTGTCAGTCAGACAGATCTTTCCAACATCGTGGATCTTTGATGCAAACTTGAGTATCTGCGCATCAGTCTCTTCAAGCTGGAATTGACGCGACTCAATAAGTGCGTCAAGGAACACCGACATGTACTTCTCAACTCTTATGCAGTGCTCCGATATCAGGAATGACCTGTTAGACATAAGAGAAGTGAACATCTCTACGATCGCATATTCGAGTTCGACGATGTTATGTATCTTCTCTGACAGTACCTTCTGAAGCTGTTCGTTTACCCTCTCGTTATGCTTCTGTTCTTCAACAAATTTGATGTGAATATCCACACGTTTACGAAGAAGTGTGGCAGTAAACGGTTTTCTGATATAGTCGGAAGCTCCCAGCGAATACCCCTCGATCTCGGTTGTGATATCTTCCTGAGCTGTCAGGAATACGACAGGGATCCTTGCAAGCTTCGGAACATTCTTCATCTGCGATATGACATAAAACCCGTTAATATCAGGCATATCAACATCAAGAAGAACAACATCCGGCGGCTCGGGCATCTCATTGAGAAACTCAAGTGCGATCTTGCCGGACGAGACCGGAATGATCTCATACAGATCCTCCAGGGCTTTCTTGGCCATTATAAGATTGGTCATATTGTCATCGACGATCATTACTTTATGCATATCATACCTCTGTCTGTCTCATATGCTATTTTGTTCGCATCAGATACTTCATTCCCTCTTTAAGACCTTCAACGGTCAGTCTGTACATCGCGAACGTATTCTTGACTGCCGTCTCGGCCTCGCGCCACGGAGCCGATCCGCTCGCCATTTTGGGATTGAGCCATATGATGCGCGAAAAATGCTTCTTAAGCCTAAGGAGCCATTCCATTCCGGAATAGCCGTCATTGGGGCCTCTGTAGTTTCCGTTCAGTGAATAAAGCTCCTCTGGAGCCATGGCGGCATCCCCAACTATGATGACTTTGTACTCACTGTTTAAGTTCTTCAGTATCCATTCCGTCTCTATCCAGTCACCGTACTCGCATTCAGGAGTGTTATAAAGATGCGAGTATATGCAGTTATGAAAGAAATACGTCTTGATATCCTTAAAATGATTCGATCTGTTGACCGAATGAAACAGCTCATTGAGCAGATTCGTATAAGGTATCATCGTACCGCCGGAATCCATCAGCAGAAGAAGCTTAACGGTATTTTTACGGGGCTTTTGCATCTCGATCATAAGATGTCCGCCGTTGTTGCACGTTCTGTCTATCGTGCCGTCTATATCAAGCTCCGTCTTTTCTATGTCCAGTCTGGTAGAGAACTGGCGAAGCGACCGAAGTGCCATCTGGAACTGCCTGTTGTCGAGCACACGGTCGTTACGAAAATCACGGAATTTGCGTTCTCCTATAACCTGGAAAGCGGACTGATAGCCTGTTGTGCCTCCGACTCTCACGCCTCCGAGGTGCCCCCCGAGATTCCCGTATGAGCTGTTCCCGGCTGTGCCGACCCACTGGTTGCCGCCCTGATGTTCGCTGTCCTGTTCTTTCTGCCTTTCCCTGAACTTTGCAAGAACATCTTCGTTATCTATGATGGGGATACCTTCTTCCTCCATCATTGCTTTTTTCTTTTCAAGGTCTTCACGGAAAGCATTGTACTCGGGCTTCTCGAGCCATTTTCTCATCTGCTCGGAGATATCGTCGAATTCATGTTTTATTCCCTTGAAGTACTCCTCAAATATCATATCATACTTGTCGAATTCATATTCATTCTTGACAAGTATCATTCTCGAAACAAGATAAAACTGCGTAAAATCAGCATGGATAAGACCTTTGTCCATCGCCTCCACAAGCGACAGCCATTCGGACAGTCCGATATCCATTCCTTTTTCCCTCAGAAAATAAAAGAATCCGGTAAACATATCATACCATGCTTATGTGCGATACAGTTTCAAGGTCTTCATCTTTTTTAACAACGGTACCGATAAACGGGAGCTTCTGTTTGATCGTATCGGCACTGATCCCTCCGAGCTGCAGGGCATTCACCCAATCTATGAGTTCGGAAGTGCTCGGTTTCTTCTTAACCGACTTCTCATCCCTTATCAGATAGAAAACGTCCATTGCCTCGCTCAGGATGTGTTCATCTATCTTGTCAAAATGCGTTCTTACTATCTCATCCATAAGTTCCCTGTCAGGGAAAGCGATATAATGAAAGATACATCTTCGAAGGAAAGCATCGGGAAGTTCTTTTTCGGCGTTCGAAGTAATGATGACTACAGGTCTCTGTTTTGCCCTGATCGTTTCCTTGGTCTCATGAATGTAGAACTCCATCTGATCGAGCTCCCACAAAAGATCATTCGGAAATTCAAGGTCAGCCTTGTCTATCTCGTCTATGAGAAGAACAACCTGCCTGTCCGAAGTAAATGCCTCGCCAAGCTTGCCGAGCTTGATATATCTGCTGATATCATCAACGCCTTCCTCGCCGAACTGACCGTCGTATAGCCTCTGTATCGTATCATACATATACAGACCATCCTGGGCTTTTGTCGTTGATTTGATATTCCAGGTTATAAGCGGCATATCAAGCGACTCGGCTATGGCCTTTGCGAGCATTGTCTTTCCGGTTCCCGGCTCACCTTTTATCAGGAGCGGCTTGGACAGCGCTCTTGCCACATTGACGGCACTCATCAGTTCATCGGATGCGATATATGTTCCGGTACTCTTAAAACCTCCGGCATTTATATCCATATCATGACTCCTTCCACATAAGACCGTAGTACTCATCTTTTCTGTCTCTGTTCATGAGTTCCGCGACAGCACTTTTTACCGTCGAACCGTTGAACAGTATATCATTGACTTTTTCGATTATCGGGACTTCCACATTATATCTGGCTGCAAGTGCAAGCGCCGCCTTCGCGGAATATACGCCTTCAACGACCATATTGACTTCCTTCATGGCATGCTCCATGTCAAGTCCCTGTCCCATCAGCATTCCGGCCTTACGATTCCTTGAATGCTTGCTGGCACATGTTACGACAAGATCACCTATTCCGGTAAGCCCCGCAAATGTTTCGGCACTTCCTCCCATCGCAACGCCCAGGCGCGATATCTCTGCTATACCTCTTGTAATGAGGGCGGCCTTGGTATTGTCACCATACCCCAGTCCGTCTGCCATCCCCGCTGCAAGAGCCACCACGTTTTTTAGGGCACCCCCGAGTTCGATCCCCAGCACATCCGGGCTTGTATAAACCCTGAATACCTTACTTATAAAGATATTCTGGACGAATTCCGCTGTTTCCTTGCTCTTTGCCCCGACAACACATGTTGTCGGTATCCTCCGGCCTACTTCTTCCGCATGTGACGGACCTGACATTACGGCTACTTTTGCCTGAGGTATCTCCTGTTCTATTATATCCGAAAGGGTCATTAACGAATCTTCTTCGATCCCCTTTGATACGTTCACTATGACCTGATCCTTTTCAACGACCGAACTCATAAGTACTGCCGTACTTCTCGTATATACGGACGGTACCGCAAGAACGATAAGATCCTTTTTATGACAGGCCTGTTTTAAGTCCGTCGTAAAGATCATATCGTCCGGAAGGATGACTCCCGGCAATTTATCTTTGTTCTCATGGTATTTGCTTAGCATTTCAATCTCGCTGTCCGCTATCGACCATATCGTGACCGAATGGCCGTTATCCGACAGGACAACCGATAATGCGGTGCCCCAGCTTCCGGCACCGATGATGCTGACATCAGCCATGTCCTTACACCTCCAGATTATCTATTTGATATCGATCTCAGGTCGTGACCTAAGGTAAGTCTTGCGCTCACAGCCTGCGATGAGTCGTTTGATATTTTCCTTATGCCGTATGAGCATAAGGATCATCAGGATGATGATAACTATACTGTATTCCCAATACAGATTCTCCATCCCCATCTGTCTCCAGCCGTAGAAATCCGTCTTCATGAATATGAACGAGCAGATCACAAGTGCAACATATAATAAAATGGAGCCCAGGGATACATAATGAGTGATAAAGAATATCGAAAAGAAAACGATTATACCTACAAGCGTCATTACCGGCGAAAGCCCGAAAATGATAAAACCTGCTGTTGCCGCTATACCTTTTCCGCCCTTAAATCCCATGTAGAACGGAAAATTATGTCCAAGGATCGCACCTGCCGACGCATATACGTACAGGAGTCTCATGATATCGGGATAAGTGTTCCCGAACACAGCTCTTGTTATCAGAATGGCGGCGCCGCACTTACACGCATCACACAGAAGGACTATTATCGCATATTTCAGCCCCATTGTACGCAGGATGTTCGTTGTCCCCGCATTCCCGCTGCCATGCTCTCTGATGTCTATTCCCTTAATCTTCCCGACGATATATCCGGTCTGCAGAAGTCCGCATATATAACCTATACACAGACAGATCAAACGAACGGTCACTTTTCTCCTCTTTCCCTTATGATGAACTTAAGCGGTGTTCCTCTGAACCCGAACGCCTCACGCACCTGATTTTCAATATATCTCGTATATGAGAAATGCATAAGCTCTTTGTCATTGACAAAAATAACAAACGTAGGTGGCCGAACAGCCACCTGTGTCATATAAAACAGCTTAAGTCTTTTCCCTTTATCACTTGGCGGCTGCTGCATGGCAACTGCCTCGGTCATGATCTCGTTCAATACTCCGGTTGCGATCCGCATCGAAGAATTGGCCCCGACCATGTCGACAAGATCGAACAGCTTGCCCAGTCTCTGCCCGGTTTTGGCGGAAATAAACGTGATCTCCGCATACGGAATAAATGAGAGCACGTTTCTGATATCTTTCTCGTACTTGTTTACGGTCTTGGAATCCTTTTCCACCGCATCCCATTTATTGACTGCGATTATTATGCCTTTACCCGCTTCATGCGCTATCCCGGCTATCTTCGCTTCCTGCTCGGTTATGCCCTGCTCGGCATCAACAACAAGGATGACTACATCGGATCTTTCTATCGCCGCAACGGTCCTGATGACCATATAATGTTCAAGATCTTCTTTTACGTTCTTCTTACGTCTGAGTCCGGCCGTATCGATAAAGACGTATTCTTTGCCGTTACCCATGACCGGAGTATCAACGGCATCTCTTGTCGTTCCGGCAATATCCGATACGATCAGACGGTCCTTGCCGATCAGTTTGTTGATGATCGATGATTTGCCTACATTGGGCTTCCCTACGATCGCAACCTTCAGCCGGTCATCATCGTCTTCATCTGCAGATGCGGGCGGGAAATGACTGGCAACCGCATCAAGGAGTTCCCCGATCCCGAGACGGTTTGCAGCAGATACCGCTATAGGCTCTCCTATGCCGAGATTGTAGAACTCATATATGTCATTTCCGAACTTCTTAAAATCATCAACCTTGTTAACACACAGGATAACCGGCTTATGCGACCGCCTGAGCATATCGCATACTTTGGAATCCGAATCGACCAGACCCTGCTTAACATCCACGATGAACACTATAACATCCGCGGTATCCATCGCTATCTGCGCCTGTTCTCTCATCTGCGACAGTATGACATCCGAACTGTCCGGCTCTATTCCGCCTGTATCTATGATCGTAAAACTCCTGTCAAGCCAGGAACTTTCAGCATATATCCTGTCTCTTGTTATCCCGGGGGTATCCTTTACGATAGATATCCTTGAACCCGCGATAACATTAAAAAGCGACGATTTTCCCACATTGGGTCGACCGACTATGGCCACAATAGGCTTACTCATAAAACTTCTCTTTCAGTATGAAATTAACTAAATCCAATCCGTTTGATTTTACAATATGAATATTTACTTGTAAAGCCCCCTCAAGGTCCGCAACCGTCACATTATCAAGGAAAATCTCCTCATCTGCCTTCATCATCGACTCAGGTATCAGAAGATGATCACCAAGGTCGCATCCACTGAGCTGTTGAATGATATCCCTTCCCGTGATCAGCCCCGAAACGGTTATATTTTCTCCGAAAAAGTCATTTCTGATCGCATATACAGCAAAAGATACATTATTAAACAGGCTGCAGATCTTTGCTGTTGCCTCCTCGACATAGCTTTTCGCCAGCATTCCGGTCGCTATCGAAAACTTCATCCTGTAGTCGTCAGGATGAATCAGCCCGCTGTCAATGTCATGCTTAAGCCGCATGTAAGCGCTGTCATATTCATCGCTCATAAGCCTCAGCATCCCGACACCGTTCTCAAGCTGCGGGTAGTCATCGTACTCATCTGCCGGCGGCAGCTGCCTTTCGGCGAGAATATATATCTCATCGGAAGCGTGCGCAAAATGAATGCCGAAACGCTTATATGCATCAGATGCTATCTCATCTATTATGTTCAGTGCGTCGATCGCATCATCCTTTTCTATTTTCTTTAGTGGATACAGTCCGTCACGATATCTGGTTATCCCGACAGGGACGACGGATACGCTCTGCATGATCGGAGCATACTCGAGAAGATCGGTCAGTGTTTGACGAAGATGCTGTCTGTCATTCACGTCTTTGCACAGAACGATCTGGGCGTTCATCGTGATCCCCGCATCATAAAGCTTTTTTATCTTATCAAGAGCCTTTCCGGCAAACCTGTTGTTCAGCATCTTACACCGAAGTTCGCGGTCTGTCGTCTGTACGGAGATATTTATCGGGCTGAGCCTGTACCTTATGATCCTGTCTATATCATGGTCATTCATATTTGTAAGCGTAACATAGTTACCCTGCAGGAACGACAGTCTTGAATCATCATCCTTGAAATACAGTGTCGGTCTCATTCCTTCCGGCATCTGATCTATGAAACAGAAAATGCATTTATTTCTGCAGCTTCTGTATTCATCCATAAGCCCCGACTCGAACTCAATGCCCAGATCCTCGGATTCATCCTTCTCTATATCAAGTTCCCACTCTTCACCGTCCGGCTTTCGTATCACTACTGAAAGCTCACAGCTTTGGATCATGAATCTGTAGTCAAAGACATCTTCAACAGGCTGGTCGTCAATACAAATAAGGGCATCGCCGGCTTCGACTCCCATCTCTTCGGCGATGCTCCCTTTTTCAACACTTTTGATCAAATGAACGTGCTCTTTCATATTCAGTTCCTGTCCGTACTCCCGAATCCGCCGTTTCTGATATCATCCGTATCATCATCTTCGGTGATCCCGTACATCAGGAATATCCCCTGTACAAATCCGCTCCCGGCTGTGATATCGATATCCCTGCCTTCGTTGGAATCGTTTGTGATCTTAACGAAGATATGACCTTCATTATCCGAATCATAATAATCACTGTCGATTATGCCGACCGTATTGTTAAGCTGCATACGATATTTGAATCCGAGTCCGCTTCGCGGAAACAGCGCCAGCACCCAGTCCTCATTCATGCGCGCCCTTATCCCGGTTGGTATCTTTACAGTCTCGCCGGGCTTTAAATGAAAATCAACCGGCGAGTAAAAATCATACCCAGCCGAACCGGATGTTGCCCTCTTCGGCAGTATGATGCTGTCATAGACTTTTCTGATCTCTTCAGGATCCCCGCCGAATTCGTCATGATACCCTTTATGGAATTGTTCGAAGCTGACCTTGGAGAACTTTGCGATCCTGTTCATGATAAAACTCCTCCTGCTGATGTTTGGAGCATCTTATTTATAATAATCGTCACAAAATATAACCGGTTTCTCGGGGGTATCAGAAGCGAGTGTCGCTGCCACATCAATCACGCGCTGGTTCGCGCTTCCCTTCCAAAGCAGCAAAGCATCTCGCTCCTCTATATGAAATTCCCCGTCTACCAGTACGTCAATAAACTTCATTATCGGATCAGTATAAAGATTTTCCCAGACTTCACCCGTATACATCCAGATGTTCTTGCCCGGAAACTTCTCCTTGATCTCTGATGCCAGACCTTTGATCTCCTGATAGTTGGTACAGTACATAGGATCTCCGCCCGAAAACGTTATTCCCGAAATATAAGGCTTCCGGAGTTCGGCAAAGATCTCTTCCCTGGCAGCATCGTCAAACAGGATGCCACCGTTCGGATCCCAGGTTGATGGATTCTGACAGCCCTCACAGCAATGAGAGCAGCCTGCAACCCACAAAACGACACGGAGTCCGTCTCCGTTGAGCATGTCGTCTTTGGTAATATTGTGATACCTCATTACATGTTTCTCCCTAATTTAATTTGAGACAAACTCAACGGTTTCATCGTGTATTTGTGTCCTTTTGTCCTAATTTATTTTGAGACAGATGATTTTTCTTCTGCCAGTTTTGTGTGGTTTTTCCTATTTTAATTTGAGACATAATCCCGTTTGGAGATTTTCTTGCCCACTTTTCGTATTATAATACATCACTTGTGGTTTGTCATCACTTTTATACAATATATTGTAATTCATTTGCCCGAGGACTACTTTATATTGTGTCTCAAAAAAAAATAAAGCATTAACAATGATTCTTTCCCCAACGAAAAAAGCATCTGCGGTTATTATCCAGCAGATGCTTTTTTGTATTCAGTCCTTGAGATTTATTTGATCTTTACTTTTGTCTTGTACTTCTTGCCGCCTATCTCCGCAGTCACGGTCACCGTTCCCTTCTTTATTGGGGTAACCTTTCCTGAAGAATCAATAGTTGCTATCTTAATATTGCTTACACTGTATTGGGGGGTGCGCATATCGCTGTCCTTTGTAAGCGTAACATCTATTGGTGTTCCAACGTTCGTTTCATATACCTTCTTATCAAACTTGGGAACATTATAAACATTGATAGTCCTTGTCATGGTACGTCCATTATTTGTGGCTGTCACTGTTGCAGTTCCCTTGGAAACACCCTTTATCTTTCCATTCTTTATTGTTGCAACCCCTTCATTATCAATTGACCATACTGTCTTGCCAGTACCGTTCTTGATGCTTAAAGATATGGTCTTATTATCAAGCAGAACTATATCGGATCCAAAGATAACAGGATCATATACCCTGACCGTTGTACTGTATTTTTTGCCGTCACATACAACGGATATTTTTGATGTTCCTTTACTATTTGCCTTGATAAACAGGCCGTCAGTCATCGAGTATACCGAAACAACCTCCGGTTTGGATGAAGTAAACGAAGATATCTCAATGTCTTCAGCCACAAAGATTGGGGCTACCGTATCGCCTGCATTTACGATGTAGTTTGTCTTGGTAAAGCCTGCATCTACTACCGTGATATTAAGCTTATATTCCTTATCATTCTTTGTTATGGTTGCTGTTGTGCTTCCGACTTTCTTTCCTTGTATGAACCCCGAATTATTTACTGTTGCGATCTTGTTATTGGCAACTACTATCTTGTATCCTTTACCATCTTCAGCTGTTTTTGCGATTTTTTCATTCTTTACCTTACCCCCGATAACAAGACGGATATCTATTGTATTATCCGGAACCGGCTCCTTCTTAACGGTATAAGCAAATTCCGCAACATCACTATCATTACACCAGTCCTTAACCGCGATAGCTTTGATAGATACATCATTCTTTATCTTTATACCACCCGAAAATAATTTAGTGGTACCTGTAGGATTACCGGATGTATCAAGTGCGGGTACGCTTCCGTCAACAGTGTAGAATATGTCCGCATCTAAAGATTCACAAGACAGTTCTACCAAAGTTCCCTCTTCAACTTCACCCGATGGTATGCTTGCCGTGGGTGTTTTTACCTTTTCCGCCGGAACGACTGTAACAGTACAGGTGTCTTTATATAACCGATCCGGAGTTTCGGCAGTAATTACGACTGTGGATTCCTCAGTTAACCCCTCCGTTGCATATACTACGCCCTTATCAACTGTAGCTACCGTTTCATCGGAGCTCGTCCAAATGAGAGTATCCAGACTATATCCCTCTTTAACAGTTGCTATTATAGTATCCGATGAATCCTTGATTGAAATTAATTGCATCTCGTGTTTATCAAACTTAACAGGATTTATAACACTAACTATGGCAGAAGCACTTACGTCCCCAATCTTCGCAGTTACAGTTGCGTTACCTTCTTTAGTTCCGGTAACAAGTATTGCATCTACCATATTCTTAGACAAACTACCAATATCAGTTTTCACCGAAACTATTTCTTCATCCGAACTGATCCATACTATATCGGAGGCATTGGCAGTCACAGGAAAGACTGTTGCACTTACCTTTCCAATCTCCCCCGGGTTCAGATTAATTTGCGCTTGATCCAACTCAATTGAGTCAACTTTAACAGTTTCTTCTCTAGTAAACATTGTACCCTTTGGTGTTCCTACGGAAATGCAGTTTACGCTTTCTTGGGTAGTACAATTCATCCACCCTTCGCCCGGAAGCGAAATATCTGCATTTAAGCTTATTGGAGATTTTATACTGGTAAGAGAACTGCATTCATCGACCATATTACCCATTTTTATCGCACGCGAGAGATCAAAACTGCTCAAATCCAAGGTTTCTATTGAAGCGCACGCGCGGAAAAGTCGTGCTATATATTCTGCTTTTGAGGTGTCGAAACCACCAACATTTAACACTTTAAGTTGTGAACATCCCCAAAACATGGAATCCATATCAACTACTTTGGATGTAACAAAATTGCTTACATCCAAGTTTGTTAATGAACTACATCCTTGGAACATACACCCCATATCTGTGACATTTGTAGTATCAAAACCACTCACATTTAATGTCTTTAAGTTTGCGCAGTCCAAGAACATCTGTCTCATGTTTGTGACATTAGAAGTGTCAAAACCACTCACATCCAGCGATTCCACTTCATAACACATATTAAACATCCATCCCATATCTGTTACTTTGGAGGTATCAAAACCGCTTACGTCTATTGTATGAAGAGCTCCGCAATTATAAAACATTGCACACATATTTTCTACTTTAGAAGTATCAAATCCACTTACATCCAGAGATGTTAATTGATTACTACTCCCCATCCAAGCATCTCCAAAATTAAATCCCTGAAACATAGAGGACATATCCTTTACACGAGATGTATTGAATTTGCTTACATCCAAAGTTTTTACTTTGTTACACCCACAAAACATAGCTCGCATACCCACAACATTTGAGGTATCAAATCCACTTACATCCAACGCTTCTACTTCATAGCAATCCGAAAACATAGAGGACATGTCTGTAACCTTTGATGTATTGAACTTACTAATATCTAAGGTTTTCAAGTGAATACATCCGGCAAACATAGAAGACATGTCTATAACATTTGAGGTGTCAAAATGACTGACATCCAGATATGTCAACGCATTCCCTCCGCCCTCTATATCAACCCCATGTCCGTCGTCCGTATCAAAAGTTGATGCAAACATTCCTTCCATTGATGTAACATTTGAGGTATTAAAGTGGGAAATATCTAATGTTTCCAAAGAACGGCATTCATAAAACATGTAGGACATATCTGTTACGTTAGATGTATCAAACCCGCTCACATTAAGCGTTTTAACTGTTCTGCAATTCATAAACAATCTTGACATATCAGTCACATTAGATGTAATAAACCTACTTACATCAACGGTTACCAACTTTTTGCAGCCCTCGAACATAGCACGCATCACTTTAACATTAGATGTATCTAGCTCGCTTAAGTCTACAGAAACAAGATTATCGCATCCTAAGAACATGCTATTTAAAGAAGTTACATCCTTTAGGCTAACAACCGCAGATTTTATGCTTTCCCTGTAGTCGTACCAATCTGGATTCTTATACTCCGGAGCATAGTTTCCTGTACCACTAATTGACAGTTGCCCGTTTGAATCAATAACCCATGTAACATTCTCATAACTTCCACTTGCTATATTTCCATCTGCATCAAGAGTAATGATTTCATTTTGTATTTCTTCAACTTCATCATTCAACAGACGCTCGCTAAAAGTTTTCTTGGACATATTGGTATCTTCGATACTATAGTCATAATAGGATTCTAAAGATATATCATTCTGATTGTCCTTGGAATTCAACAAAACTTGCTCGCCCTCGTTCGCAAAAACAATTAATTCCTGAGTGCTAAGCACCAAACTTGTGCATGTAAGAACAACGCATAATTTCTTAATAATAGAATTCTTCATATTTCCTCACCTTCCTAAAATTCTCCTTTCGTAAATCTGTATAGAATGCAAAAGGAGTCTTTGTCACATATTGCTCGTCACGCGACAGGCGTTTGCGGCTATTGTACATCATTCGTTGTACATTTTCAACATATATTGGCTAAAAGGGTAAGCATTTTTATGGGTTATTACTCAAGATTAAGAGATTTGCGTGAAGGTCAAAAAATAATAAAATATACCAAGGTTCCCGAAAGAACCTTGGTCTTATATCAACAAGTTTTTCACTTGTCCCGTTTTAAATTAGGAAAAACATTACATGCTCTTCCTTTCCGCTATCTCAGCCATCTTGGCATCATTGAGCCTGGTATCACCATGAACTCTTGAATATGACAGATACCCGTTCATCCTGTCGATCTTGGTCAGATTGTGGCTGCCGCAAACGGGGCACACATCCATCTCAAGTTCCTGATGTCCGCAGTCGTCACAATATGCAAGAGACATATTGACTCCTTCATAAAGACCCATATCCATTGCTCTGTTGATGAGAGTTCGGATCGCGCCAAGATTATAATCTATCGGATAGCGGACATACTGTATCTTGCCGCCATTTGAAAGCTCCCAGAACCTGTACTCAAGATCCTGTTTTTCAATCGGACTGATATCCTCGGTAACATGACAGTGAAAGCTGTTTGAAACATATTCCCTGTCGGAGACATTTTCGATGATACCGTATTTCTTACGGAACTGTTTGACCTGAAGCCCGCACAGATTTTCGGCAGGAGTACCGTAAATTGCATACAGGTTCCCGTCCTCTTCCTTGAACTCCCCTATCTTGGTATTTATGTATTCAAGTACCTCAAGGGCGAACTGACCGTCTTCGACAAGAGACTTGCCGTTATACAGCTCCTGCAACTCGTTGAGGGCTGTTATACCGAATGATGCGGTAGCATATTTAAGAAGAGGTTTTATCTTGTCGGTAAGTTTAAGATGTCCCTGGTAGAACCCGCCTTCACAATATGCAAGCGGATTCGTTGACGCACGCATCTCACCGAGATATGCATACGTTCTGATATGAAGCTGTCTGATAAGGTTAAGATAATAATCAAGTACGGAATAGAAATCCTTCGATTCCTGTCTCGACTTGGCAAGTATCATCGGAAGATTGAGTGATACCGCACCGATATTGAACCTTCCTACGAATACAGGCACATCGTCATCATCCGCCGGATGCATCCCGCCTCTTTCATACCATGGTGAAAGAAATGCACGACATCCCATAGGAGAAATGATCTTGCCATACCTTTTGTACATCGATGCTATATAGCCTTTACCCGTAAGGGATAGCCAGTCGGGATACATTGTCTTGCTTGAGCATCTGACTCCCGCTTCAAAAACATCCTCAAGCTCCTTGCCGGGGCCGTGAAGGTTCTCATCATACAGGAAAACGATCTTCGGGAACAGAACCGGCTTCTTGCATTCCTTCTTGCCCTGTCCGCCGCGTCTTACATCGAGCATCGTGATCGTAGCCATCTTGGCAAATCTGCCCGTTCCGGTCCCTGCCGTTACAGTAATGAAAGGATAATCGCCTCGCGAACTTGCAACGGTATTGAACTTATATTCCCAACCCTGGAATCCCTGTTCGAAATCCCTGTGTACATCCTTCTCGGCTTCTTCTTTTGCCCTCTCTTCTCCGATCCCGAGAGCTGTATATTTATCTATGTATTTGCTGTAGCTCTTTTCGGCATACGGCTCGAGGATCAGATCGACCGAAGGCACGGTAAATCCACCGTACTGCTGACTTGCTGCCGACAATACGATATCTCCGATCACATCAAAAGCCACATCAAGCGTCTTCGGCTCGTTGTACCATATATTTCCCATCTCAAATCCGCCCTTTAACACGTTTTCAACGTCAAAAAGGCAGCAGTTCATCGTATCACGCCTTGCCGACATATCATGGATATAGATATAGCCGTCACGGCATGCCTGGATCTCTTCGGTTGTAAGGAAAAACTTCTGATACAGTTCCTTATTGAACTGATTGAATATAAGACTCCTCTTGGTCGATACAAGAGCAGAATCCGTATTTGCATTCTCTTTGTCGCCGACGTACATGATCGACTGGCTCTTCATATATACGTCATCGAGCATACGGACAAAATCCTGTTTGTAATTACGGTAGTCCCTATAGCTCTTGGCTACTATCGGTTTTACTTCCTCAAGAGCTGATTCAACGATATTGTGCATTATCGGGATAGGTATCTCATCGCCTTCAAGTTCATTTACCTTGTCAACGACCTTCTGACATATGAAAGCCTTTTCTTCTTCGGTAAACTTCGTAAGAGCTCTGTAAGCAGATTTACCGACGGCATCGATGACCTTCTGTACATTGAACTCTTCGTATGTACCGTCTTTCTTGATCATCCTGACCGGTCTGTCAGGCTTGTAAAGCGACGAATAGTCAACGCCCTCTTCCTTATTTACTGTTTTCTGTTCATCCGTGGATAATACAGCCATGGTAACCTCCCATCGGTCCGAAAATCAATATATTGTATCAGCACAATATATTTAACACTATATGATGTTGAATGTCAACTTGTATTTGTGTATAATTGTGTGCGGACAGTTTTATTGGGATGCAATCAGGATGAATACATGTTATAGTATGGACTGATGGCAGTTTATTATAAGGAGAGGTATTAAAATGGCGCTTGCCGGAGCTTTTAAGGCACAACTCAAAAACGGTAACAGTTATTACAGGAGTTCAGTCACCTACAGGAACAAACATATCAGTCTGGGCAGTTACTCCACGGAAGAGGCTGCACACAATGCATATCGTGTAGCCAAGGAGATCATCGCAAACAGCGATATAACGATCGACGCATACAGAATGGATACGGCGCTTGATTTTGACAAATTCGTATCACTTATCAATTTCAGGGATAACAAAGTATACATCAAAAATCCCATATACCTTGAAAAGACTTATTTTTCCTATTATCTTACTCCGTCGATGATATTCAAATTTGACATAGACGATCTGTTCTATTACGCAAGCCATAAGATCAGCCGCAGAAACGGACACCTGTGGGTTGCCGATTACGGGATGCAGGTCAATCTGTACAGCAGATACGGGATCAAACCTCATGCGGTACTGAACAGGGATTACAGATTCATAAACGGCGACAGATACGATTTCAGATACGACAATATCGAGGTCATCAACCGTTTCACCGGCGTATACGCCGTAAAGCGCAGTGTCTACACCAAGTACAGCGCAAGGATCCTCGTCAACGGTCTGTATACGATCGGAACATACGATACAGAGATAGAGGCGGCCATAGCCTATAACAAGGCCGCGGATATAATCAAAAAAGCGCGTCCCAAAAAGAATTTCAGGCAGAATTACATAGATTCCCTCTCCCCACAGGAATATGCGATGATGTATATAAAGATCCCCATATCGGACAGGATATTTGCTGATTTTACATAAAACAAGCCCCGGATGATCCGGGGCTTATATCTTCTTATTAAAATATTATATGTATCATTTGTAGAACGAATGCGATCCGTATCTGAATAAGAACTCCTTGTCACCCCAAACGGTCGCGCAACTCTTCTGGAAATATATCGCACCGTTCGAGATATCATCGTTAAGAAGCGCATCCATCACAGCATCTTTTGTATCATCTTCAACGAACACGTTCCTGTATGCTCCGCTACTAACCGGTTTGAACTGTCCGGGTGATTCTATGACCGAAAGCATATCACTGCCCCATATGCCGGTATCCAGCCTGTTAAGTACAACATCCGCGACAAGACGCTTTCCTGTGGCATCCTCTGTGGCGGCTTCACACTGTACCAGCCTCTCAAGCGCATCCACTTCATCCAGTGAATACTGTGCTTCCATCATTACATTTCCTTTAAATATAGCGCCGGGACTAAGAGGTGTCTGAATACTGTCCTGGATTTCCTCGTGATATACAAATATCTCCGGGACCTTTGCATTGTCCTCGATGACAGAAGACACATCCTCGATCTCAACATCGGGAATAGCTTCCGCTATCTCATCAACTTCCTCATCGCCAAGATGAGAAAGACTGCCCAGTACGGAACTGTATTCAATTACCTTATGTATGGCTATGGTCTGTGCACCTTCGCTGCTTACCGTTAAGAATTCACGCTGTGAAGGTTCTACAAAGAAACTGACACATAACAGTATAGCCCCACCAAGCACGCTCATACACCACAGATGAGTATGCGGGTTAACGCATTTCAATATTCCGAATAAGCGCTTAACACTGTTTCGCATAAATACCTATCCTCCAAGGTAAGGAATATTTTAGCACAATGCGAAATAGTTTGTTACAAAAATATTACATTTCTACGTATTAAACAATAACAGGGTGTATGTTATAGGTAGTTTTATACAAAAACACCAACTAAAACTACCTTTTCCCTCGCAGATCATCTCTGTTCATAGTCTATAAAGCTCAGATCCAGATCGATATCGCCCGTTATTCCATCAATCCTTCCTTTTTGATTATATTGCCACATACTGAATCTGTACGGATAATCGGTTGGTATCGATTCATCGGCGAGCCACACATCATAGTCGGACAGTTCTTCAAGATCGAGCCCCGTTATCAGCATGTCCTTAGTAGCATATATAACAGGCTTATAACCGTATCCCTTAACGGCATCACAGAACATTTTGACAACAGCCGTTCTTTCTTTGCTTGTAAGCTTATCGGTTCTGGCTTCATCCTGTTGCACCCTTTCAATATCGATCGCTATCGGATATTTAATACCGAACCCCGACACAGCTCCGACTATATAATTTGCTTCTTCGACCGCCTCTGTTTCATTTACGGCCTGCGAATAAAAATACGCACCTATCTGGATCCCGGCAAGCTGGGCGTTCTGAGCATATTCGACAAATTTCTCATCAAGCGATAT
>JAFZQP010000134.1 GCA_017620345.1 Lachnospiraceae bacterium | reverse complement strand
CGTCTCCGGTTATGGTAGTTACATATTCCCAACCATGATATTTGGCCATGAACGTCTTCCAATCCTCAAGCTTCCATGCGTCAATCCTATCTTCAAACTGTTCATAGGTTTCCTTATCCGGATCATATTCGTCAGTGATATTCGGTTGCATGTCAGACGGTAGAGTCGTGACGTTTTTATCAACTTTCAGTCTGAATATCCTGTACTGCGTGAGCCTCTGCGTCTGGCTGAAGGATAACAGTACATTCTTAATGGAATAATTCGCTCCCGTAAAGTTCTTGACCCTTGCATACTTCGCGGTAGCTTTTCCTCTTACTACCTGTGAACAAAGCTCCTTGTTGTACGTAGGATCGGTAATCTTCTTGGTATTGTAGATCGGACGTACAAAATAGTAATACTCCTGATCCGTTACTACTTTCTTGCCTTTATCATAGTACAGGTGGTACTGATAGGTTTCTCCGTCTTCCGTGAGCTTTTTATAGCTTGAACCCGATATCTTGGCATATGGCGCATTTCCTTTTGCAAGATACTCTTCAACATTATCTATCGGCTTTGTATCTCTGTATAAGAAATACTGTTTTGCACAATCATCATGCTTCCAGATAAGAGCGATCATTGTCGGATCTGCCTCAAAGAGTTCCATATGCTGAACCGCATCGCAAGTTGTCGTATTTGCAAATCCTTCCCATCTGGATCCCGGAGTGCTTCCGGTCTTTGATACGGCACGTACGGCATAATAGTACTCTGTTTCCGGAACGAAAGAAGTGTACTGCATTGCGTATACGGGCATTCCGGAATACTCCTCAGTACCCACCGGAAGGAGATCCTTCGCACCCTTGGCATATGTCTTGATCTTTTTGTATACTCCGTTCTTCTTATCGCTTCTAAGAAGGTCATATGCCTTGATATCCGACTCATCTTTCGGTGCAACGAAGAATACCTCTCCGCTCTTTGCACAAGTTCCGGCATCTTTGCAATGAAGATATACATCTTCCCATTCAAAATCTCCCGGATCCTTCTCATTGATGCGATCCCAGTGGATCTGGGCACGTTTTATATTCTGTGTATTTGAATTATTCTTTGCATCAAGGGGATCATATCTTACACCGGCGATATCCAATACATAACAAGTCTCGGGACCGTTCTTGCACGTCAGTACATTTGAAGGTGCCGATACGGCCACAAGGTCGTTAAGAAACGCTACGGTCCTGACTCTTCCGTATGCAGCCTTGCCAAGAGCAATATCCGGCTCGCCTCTTGAATATGTAAGTTCTACTGCCTTGACAGTCTTTTTCTTAACAGGGTATTCCCCTATTGAATACATTTCGTTAAATAAAGTATCCGAACTCCAGCCATCCTGGAAGCCTTCAGTGATCTTCTTGCCGTCGTTATCCTTGTTCACCTTGGCAAGCTGGAACCTGTAGGCCATATTGCTGCCGGATTTGGGCTGTGTACATTTGATATCATATCCGGTCTGTATCTCCAATGCATACGGTGCAACGGGTGAAACGTACGTATCCAATACTGTTGTTCCGTCAGCATCATAGCATTTAAGCATATACAAAAGAGAACTGTTCAGTACCAGATCTTCCTGATCTATTGCCACTTCAAGTGTTGCCGATTTGGAAGCTGAAGGTGCGTCTGCCGGCTTCTTGCTCTTATCAAGGGGCCAACGCTGCTCTTCTTTGTATCCTGTTTCGGAGGATGAATCCTCTGTAAGCTCATACAGTTTATATTTCTTATATGTCTTCTGCTTATCGTCTTTGCCGTCAGGCGCCCATGTGATCTTGATCTGAAGGTTGGGAGTAACGGTTGCGGCCATCTTAATACCGGTATATCCGTCCTTCCACTGTGTTGGGGTATCATCATGAATGGAGCTTGCCGGAATATCAAATGTGTCTTCGATATTAAAAGGCACCGATTTTCCCGCATCATCATATTCCCATCCGATTATACCGAAGTGATTGTCTGACTCTTCCATTCCTTCCCATGTATACTCTCTTCCGAGAAGAACCGTGTAATCTCCTTGGGATCCCACAGGTATTTCGTATCCCTTTTCATCATAAAAATGATAAAGCGATACTTCCGCGCCCGTTTCGATCCTTGTTCCCCAGTAAAGAGTCTTTTTCTGTTTGGACTCGTCCTTGTACAGGATGATAGCATACAGATCTTTTGATGTATCTGTAGTCTTTGGGACATTATTCCTGATGGAAACGCGGCTGCCATACCTTGTTATCGTATAGTCGTCCTTGCTTATCGGCTCCGCATTATCACAAACCTCTTCAAGGCTCTCAACTACCACGTCAGGTGACATACCACCGTTTACGATATCCTCCGCCGTAAGCTTCGGAGCCTCATCTTCCTCAGTTACCACAACTTCTTCAGCTTCCGCGGCAACAGGCAGATCCTCCTGTGTAACTACAGCCTCATCTGTCACTGTCTCTTCCGCCATAACGGTAGAGAACATACTTACCGTCATGATAGCGGCAAGCAGGATTGAGATCATACTTTTTGGTGTTTTGCGTAAATGATTTTTTCTCATATTTCCTCCACTTTCTATTTAACCTAAGTTACTTTCCGAATCCGTAAATAACGTATTTCCTGTAAAAAAAGACAGTTTGGTAAACATAATATATTACAAAATTGGGCGAATATCAATAAAAATCGTTGATTTTTCGCATAAAATCAACGATTTTGACGTTACTGGATGACAATAAATGCTGTTTTTCTTAAAGCACTTATTATCCTGACTGTCGATGAGTATATAAGACCAAGCCCGAATATGATTATGACAGTACCCGAATACCTGATAAAAACAAGGCATGCGATCGCAAGTGCGATGTTAACAATACCATGTGAAAACTTCAGCTTCCACGGTCCGGCAACAGTGCGCTTTGCCTCCCTGGAACGGAGTATCTCAATGATACCCGAGAAGGCATGTATACCGATCAGGTACATCAGTATATATATCTTCGGAACATCCGACAGTGAAGCCGTGAACAGCGCAAAATCGAATATTATCACTCCCTGGAACAGTATGAGCCTTCCCCCTACCATATGCCTTGCCATTGTGAAGTAAAAAAATATATCTCTGATGCCTTTTACGGCCATTACGGTCGCAAGAACATATACGATGAATTTATATACATCATCGCTCGGATCGTAGATAAAATATGCGGCAAAAGCGATCACAACCAGATTGAACAGTATCTTTCTGATCCTCTGCATCAATGTCATATCTTAACCCTCTTTTGCATGAACGTCGGTCTGTTTGGAAATACCCGCAAGCGGATTGCCGGACCTGTATATCTCATCAATGACCATTCCCTTATGGGCTATGGCGCCGTGGATAAACCTGCCGAGGAACGTATCATCCTTCTCATTCGCAGGGCTGTTCATATATTCATCAAAATACGTATCCATCGCGTATTCCGTAACACTCTTACCTGACAGTTCTTCTCCGAAAGCCTTCCAGTCTTCGCTTGCGATAAGCTGTCTTTTTTCGATTATCTCCCTTATCCTGTCCCTGTGCTCGGCTACGGCTTCGGTATCGTACACTTCCTTCTCAAACGAAGGCACCTGCCCGCGGATGTATTTCATGGCATGGATCATCTGCGTGAACGCCTTCATGTAATCGGACGGATTATCCTTTATTATATCTTCGTAATCGCCCCATGCCGGAAGATATCTGTACCTGGCAAAGCTGTAATCCGGAAGATGTCCCGCGCGGCCGTGACCGAGGTTCATTATCGTATTTTCACTCCTCTGATACAGACTGTTCGTATATATGCTGTTCTCAAGATCATCCGGAACGGACGTTTTGTGCCTGAATGTGATCTGTTTCTCGCGGTATGCATCCTGGTCGGGGAACAGTTCATAGAACACATAGTTAGTGTTGTTTATGACAAGCGAAGGCGTTCCCGCAAAATACGAGTGTGCCCATGTATCCGCAAGTACATGCATGGCGATGCCAACCGACTGGAGAGGTTTGTCCTTGGCAAGCTCCACCGTCCGTACAACAAGATCACCGTTCGGGCCGCATATCAGTCTGTACTTGTTAAGATAGCGCCTGCTGCACTTCTTCTTAACGGCAAAAAGGTCCCTTGGCAGAAAATGAAAAGACGCCCAGATCCTCGTAATATCCTGAAGTCCTATCGGGTCGGTCCTTGCATCCATCATCTCCAGCTGGAGTTGCGTCGTAGCCGCGTCGGCCGGCCCCTTGATCTTCGCGAGAAGCGTTCTCGAACAATGATCAACAAACTGTGCGCTGTAGGCTATATCAAGGCTTTCCTCATGCGAGTACCCTGCAAGGTATGCCGCGCAATATGTAGCATAATAGTGAAAATCCATCTGCATAGCCGTCTACTCCCGCACCTGCTGTGTACTCTTAAGTTTCCTGATCCGGACCGATGATATGATGATCATGACGAAAATATATATCGTGGTCAGATCGACCAGAAAAGAAGCCGCTGTAGTATCACTGTTGCTGTCGCCGTCATCCGCATACGAAGCAAGAGAAAGGATCGTCATAACAAGCAGAAACACTGTCATGGCAAAATATCCTTTTTTGTACTTCCTTCCCTTGGCGGCTCTTACCGCATTGATCCCTGCATAATAATGGAACCATAATATCAGCACCAGTATGAGCCCTAACAGAATATATGAAATGATGTATTCAGCTGTTGTTACAGACGGATCGGCGTTATCGTACTTGAAAATATCGGTATACACAAAGAACAGCTCCATTATCGTCTTGGTCACTGCCCATATACCCATGACGATCGCACCTGTCCCGCTAACGTACAGGTCATCTTCATAGCGCCTTAATCTGATCTTATCACTTTCCATCTGCCGTTCCCTTCCCGGACTATATCTACGGTCCACGATCCACTTATCATTATATGTTCGCAGAGCTCAAAACTCAAGAAAAGAGCCATGGCGGGGAACGTTCATGGCTCTTTATCTATATGAACATCCGGATCACATCTCGACCGGAATGTCTGCTTCTGCTGTATCAGCCGTATCTTCCGCAACCGCCTGACTGTCTGTCTCTCCGGATCCGGCTTCCGTTTCGGTCTCTGGGTCGTTTGACGGATTTTCAGGCTCCGGTTCCGGTGTAGGCTCAGGCATCGGAGGCTCTATTATCGGAGTAGGCTCCGGTGTAGGCTCAGGCATCGGAGGCTCTATTATCGGAGTAGGCTCCGGTGTAGGCTCAGGAGTCACTACCGGCGCAGGTGTAGGCTTGGGTGCCGCTGTCGGATCGGGTGACTCAGACTCTGACGGTGACGTCGTCGTCGATCCCGATGACGGTGCGGGTGTAGGCGTCGGTACTGCCGCTGCTGCCGTTGTCGGTACAGGAGTCGGTGTAGGTGTAGGTGTTGCTGTTGCTGACGGAGCCTTGGTTGCCGCAGGTGTGCTTGTTGCTGTTGGGGTTGCGGCAGGTGTCGTCGTAGGAGTCGACTTAACCTCCGTGGTACCTTTATCGGTTGTTTCCTTCTTGCTGTCGGAAGCGTCGTTTGATGTCTTGCTTGCGGGCTTCGTGGCAGCCTTGCTGTCATCCGTCAGGGATGCTATATCCGATACCTTGTCATACTCCTTCACGATATCGGCTACACTCTTGTGTAACCACTCATCCTTGTCGATGACCTCTTCGGTAACGCTGTCAAGCTTGCTGACTATGATCATCTTGCCGGCAGATGTGCCCTTTGCTCTTGCCTCGGTAACCTCTTCATCGGTTGCCTTGATCGTTATCGGCTCAACATTTTCATTGTTCTCAATTACTGCCGTATCTATCTTGGAAACGAGCTCGTCCGTATGACTTTCCTTGACGGTATTGGCTGCAATTACAACATAATTTGTGTCAGCAGTCATATATCCTTCGGATTCGATCTTGTCGATCGTAACGTTCACAGCCTTCTCAATGGTCTGATTGATCAGATCCTTCTCATCTATTCCGTTTATAATATCCTTACCGTCGTCATTGACTCCGTTAACGGACAATACCTTGTCCCTGCTGTTGATCGTAAACTCGATCGACGGATTGACGTCAAGACTGACGACTCCGTACGGCTCCATCGACAATGTCGTGAACCTTCCTACCAAAACAAGGAACGCAGCAGCTACAGCCGCAGGCATCCATTTGCCGGCGCTCTTTGCTATATCGACTATCCTCTCTGAGGCATCCATGACAGCGATCTCCTGGCCAACCATATAATCTTTGTTGGCGACTTTGATGATCTGACCGCCGTGCGTGAGCACCGCAGCCTTCCTGTCCCTAATTTCAAGTACTACCGCCTTCATCAGACTGATTTCCTTTCTATTGTTACTGGTCTTTACGTAAATACTGAAGATAATCCGAGATAAGCGGGTAATCACCGGCCAGGATGATCACTCCCGTAAGGATATATCTTCTGTGTCTGTCTATAGTAAAACGAGATATCTTCTGTTCATCGCTTATCTGCTTGATCGGAAGCTTTCCGTCCTTGAGAACGCTCTCAAGCAGTTCCTTATCATCTGCTATCTGCAATATAGCCTTGCCGCATGCGGCCCTTGTCTTGATCGACTTGGGCGACGACCCTGCCACATCAAAGAACGAAAATCCGTATGTTCTCAAGCGGTTGTTGATCTCCTCGATCTCTTCCTTCAGATCGGTGTTGACAAGCTTCTTCTCCTCCGTATCGGTGCTCTCGCGTGTCAGGATCTCGTATATCGGACCCGCTTCCTCGCCTTCAAGAACCTCCGGATCATAGAGAACCTCGGCACTGTGCCTGCTCTCCGAACGCTTGTAATCTATAAGAGCCCTGTTTATAAGGACCTTGGAATAGGCCAGGTAGTCTCCCTTATCCTCCGAATAAGTGTCAATAGCTTTATTAAATGCGAACAGCGCTATAGACCATTCATCATCGCTCTTAGTGACAAACCTTCCGGTTACTCTGGAGGCGAACTTAAGAATGGTCCTTTCCATATCCTTAATGAATACTTCGCGCTTGAACTCGCTGCTCTTGGCAGCTACCGCCTGATCGTTCATATTTCTCTCCATAGTCTGAACATTCCCTCTTCTTTGTGCCCCTCGTCAGCAGACCGCCATATCTGCAGTCCGTCACCGAGTACTATACTATATATCGGAACATTCTAAACTAAGAGTAGTGTCAAATTATACAATTTTGTGTTCAAAATTTATCCTTTCACTATATATATACGAAAACAGCGGCATAAAAACCGCTGTCGTATAAAAAAATTACAAAAATCTGTGTGATCCTATCCTGAAAAGTACTTTCTTCCTGCCGCCGTATTCTCCTCTTCCCCGCAGGATCATCGTTCCGGTTCCCGGGAAAATGTTGTTTTTGACGGAAATTATCTCATAATCCGAAGGATCGAGTACGGTCTTTCCCATCGTGACCGTCAGATCTTCAGATTTGACAGGGATCACGGCCTGTCCGTTCTTATATGTGATATTTGCAGCGTTTATAAGCTTCACGCTCGCCTTCCTGATATCCTTATCGGCTGGAATGATGCGATAGAACCCATTTATAGGCTGCTTTCCTTCCGCATAAGGGCTTTCGGATGTGGCTGTAACGGTAACCCTTACTTCCACGAGCGTTCCTGCGGGAACCGTCATGGATGCATCAAGCTCCTCGCCCGTGTCGGCATCATAATACCTGTAATCACTCTTTGCCACGGGCTCAATATCCTTGTTCTTACCGGCGCTCACCTGTACGCCGTTATCGGTGATCTTCGGTACGGTCATGAAATTGCCGGCCTTTGCCTTGTAGACCAGGTCATCTGCCGTAAGTTCAAGCCCTTCAAGTCCGCCCTTTGTTACGTTAAATGTCTCAACGATCTTGCCTGTAAAGTTGCCTGTCCCGGTTATCGTGACCTCCGGAGATGATTTTTCGCCTGAAACGCCTGTCTTCTTGTTATTCTTGAGGGACAGGCGGTAATCAACGCCTTCCTTTAGGACGGTATCGCCGAACATGACGGTTACTTCGGGAGCAGCTCCGCCCTTGGCAAACGGTGCATCAGAGCATGTTACGGTGATCATATCGCGCAGATCCTTGCCAATATCGTAAGGCTTGACGGTAATGGTCTTCGTCACGGTCCCGGTATAATCGCCCTTTAGCACAAACTTCAGGGTGTGTTTCCCAACAGAACCGTTATTTCTGAACCGGACATCGTAAAATTTTGGATCGATCTTTTTATTCTGCTTATTTTCGACCGTGTACAGGGTGATCTCCGAAAATCCCGTATTATCGGGCTTGTACAGGTTATCAAGTACGACTGCCGCGCCGGTGTAGAGCTCTACACTGTTAAGGCATGCAACCTTTACCTTGGAAGCGGGGATCTTTCCGGTCTCGCCTGGCGTGGTTCCATCCTGTATCGTAAAACAAAATACCGACGACTTCGTATATCTGCCCTTTCCCTTAACGGTAAAAGTCGGGGCCTTGGCATCATCAGCACCCGCAGCCGCCTTATTGTTCCTGTAGGAAACAGTGTAATCCCTGTTCTCCCACAATGCCGTTGTATTGTAATAAACATGTATATCGCTTGCGAATGTTACCGCAGAACCTGTATAGTACGCTGTGTAGGAAGTCTTCGCAGACGCTGTGTATACGGGAGTATATCCGTCTGATTCATTTCCGAAGATATACCATACTTCGTCGGGAACCTTATCCGCGCTTTGCAGTACTTCCCTAAGCTTAACGCCTCTTATGTCTCCCCAGTCGCCGCGGATCGTGTAGTCAAAAGATGCCTCCTTGCTGTTCCTGTAACCATCCTTGACCGCTATCGCCCTGACGGTCATGGCATGGTCTATCATTATCGCATCCCCGTAAACTAAAGTCGTTCCGAGAGGCTCTCCCTTATCATCAACCGAAGGTACTGTCCCATCAGTCGTATACAGTATCGTTGCCTTCTCTGTCCGTGTGTTCAGAAGGCATCTCGTTCCCTTTACTACCGAAGCAGACGCAACAGTCGCCGTGGGCGTCAGAGCCTGTGGCATCGGATTGACATACACGGTACATTCATCACTGAAATAATCGTCAAACGTAGTGAACGAGATCGTGACAGTACGCGTCTCTTCCAGCCCCTCTGCAGCCGTGAGCACACCCTTGTCCACCGATACTATTGACGGGTCCGAACTTGTCCATATGAGAGAATCCTCGGTATACATCCCGCCCTTTATCCGTACACGCGCGACCGCGGTGGATCCGGGCTTTGAAACAAGCGTGATGCTTTTTCTTACAAACTCTACGCTGTTATCCTTGTCAATGAACAGGAATATTGTTCTGCTGTCCGCCGTCTTGCCGTATTTATCGGTAATAACACATTTATACCGGCGGTTCAGCGTCTTATCATTTGCAACAACTGACAATACAGCCGTGTCGTTTCCCGCAAATGTAGACTGTTCCCATTCATCTTCAGTACCGGTGCGTTCATACCACTGATACGTGATGTCTTCACCCCAGCCCTCAACCGACGTTGTAAGGGTATCTCCCTTTTTACCTCCGCACGATCTCGGCTGTGTGATGACAGTCGGTCTCTTTACGACCGTTACCGGCTCCCCGTTCATGGAACAGGACGGTCCTGTTATAACGCATCTGTATTTATTCTTAAATCTCTGATCCGTCGTCATAGGGATCGATAACGTTGCCGAATCCCTGCCGGTTATATCTCCGGATGTGATGGCTTTCCACTCGCTGCCATCCGCACTTTCCTGCCATTCATATGAAGATATACCATATCCGAATACAGAAAGCTTTACGCTCTCATCCGGTCCCGCGTCAGTATCTGCCGCGTCCTCAATGAGGCCTGTGGCAACGCTGCTCTTAACGCTAAATCCGAGCGGATCCGTCAGAACACACCTGAAGAACGTGTTGTCTGTTATACCTTCGGCAGTATATGTAAATCCTTCTGCAGCATCGGACCAGAAAATACCGTCGGAACTTTGCTGCCATACGCATTTTTCCGCATTCTCAGCTTCCGCTGCAAACGATAAGTTATATGAGCCGTCTTCATTTTTCACTGCTTCCGTCATATACGGCTGCTTTTTTATGGTGACGTTTCCGGGACTGAGTTCATTTAAATATGTCCCGTATATATCCTTCGAGGCCCACCATATGAAGCCGGCGCTTACAACAGGATCCGTGTCCGCGGCAAGAAGGCAGCCCGGTACCCTGACAGGCTCCCTTACATAAGTGCCGTCTGTCTTCATCATGGCAAAATACACTTCGCCGTCGGCTTTATAGCCGCTGTCACTGTAGGCCCTCTTTTCCCACAAAAGACCGAATATATCGTCCTTTATCGCAAACACCTTGGGATTTGCCGCATAATGTCCGTCATCATAGTTTGTGATATATTTTATCCCGTAATTGACCTCGTCTCCGGTCAGATACAGGAGTGTCGCCGGGTTTGCCGGCTTCGTTCCGGTCGGGGTTCTGGTTTCCCCCTCTACGGCATATTTATCTTTCAGTTCTTCCGGGTTCTTAAGATCATGGAAATCATGTTTCAATATCTGTATGAACAGATCTCTTGCTCCATTGGCAGAAGCCGGAGCTTCCGCAAGGGAGAGTTCTCTTTCCGACGATGCCGCAAATACATACGTATCCGCTACCTCCGCCAGGCCGCCGATCTGTGCAAATGTTTCAAAATACCCGGTGGATTTTGCTACTCCCTCCCTGAAATGCCAGGTCGGAAAATCATCATCATTGGGAAGCCAGTATCCTTCCGTTTCCTGGAGCTTTGATACTTCGGTTATACGAAATCCTCTGTTACTTGAATCTCTCTGATTGATCGCAATAAACGATCCTGAAGATGTGCCATAAATCCTCTGGTCAAAAGAATGACTTGTATATACCGTGCTGCCATAGAGTCTGTGCATGTCGGATGTATCAGCGTATATCACCATGTTGGACTGGGATCCGCTGATCATCTTGCGTCCGAAGTTGACAGCCAATACTCCGTTCGCTATAGCCATGTCACAGTTTCCCGCATAGAACGGGGTACTTGTTCCGTATGCATCGCCCTTAAACGAACAGGACTGGGCACCTGTCAGAGACAGATCCGCAACCCTTTCTCCGTTCCCGTCATACTTGACTATGCAGAACGTTATATCATCCTTGCCGCCTTCCTGTCCGCAGGCAAGATAATAGAACCCGTCCGCGTCCGCCGTGATGTCTCCGAATCTGTCATACGGCATATCAAGTGTCAGCGTGCCTGCCAGGGAACCTGTTGCCGGATCATAGATCTGAACCTTCACATCACCGGCTAAGAGATACGCGACATTTATCCTGCCAAGTCCGTCGGCGAATGTCACCACTTTGGGCGCCGTTGCGTAATAAGTATCCGCCGGCGTCCTTGCCGTATACGAATTGGTGTCAATCTTAACGGCATAGTGAGTTACAGCAGCTGTTTCTCCTATTTCCTGCGCAGACAAAGAAGATGACAGAATACCTGTCATCAACGTTGCTGTTATGACCGCTGTTACAGCTTTTAGCAGACGATGTATTTTATGCATATCAACTAAGCTAATATCCCCTGATTAGGTCCCGAATAAAGCCTTTTCTGTTTCTGAAGCCCGCCTGCAACCTGATCAAGTTCTTCATCGTCAAGGAGCATTCCTGCTTCCGCGATGATCTCCTTTGCTTCATCCTTTGTTTCCGCTTTGTCCACTTTGTTTTTCAATTCATTGATAAGTTCCATGATCATCCTCCATAAAATGCAAATATGTTACCCTGTTTTGCCTTGCAGTCATACATAAGCGAATCTGCCTTACTATACATATCGGCAAAAGATATATCGTCATTTACAAGGAGCGCTCCGAGGCTGATGCATACTTCATGTCCTTCAAGCCCCTCAACCTCCATGCTCTCTATATTACTGATAAATCGGTTCACAAGCATGTCTGCGATATCCCTGCCTTCAATACCGGTGGCAAATACCACAAACTCATCACCACCGAGACGAACGAGAACATCCGATGATCTGAACGTCTTCTTCATTGTTTTGGCTATGGCGATAAGAACATTATCTCCAACCGCATGACCGAAATTATCGTTTACGCTCTTGAACTTATCTACATCGAACAGGCAGAACATTCCGTGTCCGCCATCACTTACTATCTTCTCGATCGCAAATTCGCCGCTTCGTCTGTTACTGATGCCCGTCAGGAAATCCGTCTCAGACTGGACCTGAAGCTCATCCTCAAGTTTTTTCCTGTCCGTGATATCCATGAACGAGTATATGATAACACTCTCATCTCCGGAAAGACTGATCTTCTTGGCGTTTACAAGCATATGCATGCAGGTCTCGTCATTAAGATATACTGCCTGCTCGAATTCCACCTCGCCCTTTCCGTTTCGAAGCTCCATGAGTTGGGATACGAATGCCTTGTCGCCTTCCTCGTCGAACTTACACCGGAAGTCCATTACGTTCAGGGAAGACCTGTCCTTCTCTATCTCGAAATAATCCAGCGCCTTCTTATTAACCATTACGATCTCGGCAGTCTTGGCATTGGTCACAAGGGTGCCTACTGTCTGAGCCTCTATCATCTGCTGATAGATCTCATCCCTCGATTCGAGACTGTTGATCTGCTTATTCATTTTGTTAACGGAGGATAATATATAACTGATGATCACCGCAGTAAGGACTATCATTATGACTGCGACAATGATACATACGATAGCAAGACTGATCCTTGATGTCCGAAGGGCTATCGGGATCTGTTCCGCATCCCAGATATCTGACATATTTGTCACGCTGTAGTTTGCCGCAAGGAAGAGTATCAGGATCGATACAATCTCTACGATCCCGATGATTAGTAATATCTTATATCCGATCTTTTTAACATTTCCAATCATATTGTAATTATGACCGATTCCATTCAGAAATACAATATGAAAATCACCCTAAACGCATCACCCCATCGGGATCGTGTTTCTCGAGGTATTTGTCTCTGGCGGATTTGCCGACAACGCATACACACTTGTATATGCCGTCGAGGCGCTGCTTCTCCTGTTTGAGCCTTTCCGAGTCGTCACCCCAGATGAGCATGACGGGAAGTTCGTCGGCTCCGCTCGGCGCCAGCTGCTTCTCTTTCGGGATATACTCCTTGAGCACGTTTTCCAGCACTTCGTATTTAACGGGTTTGGAGATATAGTCGGCAAAGCCTTTTTCGATATAGCTCTCGCGGGCCCCCATTATCGCATCCGCGGTAAGCGCGATGACCGGCGTTCCTTTCAGGATATCAAGTCTGTTCATCTCCGCGAGCGTTTCCTCGCCGCTCATCTGCGGCATCATCTGGTCGAGAAGAATGCAATCGTATTTCACATTCTGAACATTTTCTATACATTGTGCACCCGAATCAACATAATCGGCACGGATCTTCGTATCCCGGAGGAGTCCTTCCATCACGTCAAGGTTCATGTCATTGTCATCAACGACAAGCACCCTCGCATTCGGTGCATAAAGTCCCACTTCGTCTACATCCATGCTGTTTAAGT
>JAFZQP010000133.1 GCA_017620345.1 Lachnospiraceae bacterium | reverse complement strand
CAGGGAGTATGTACCGAAGTTCTATGCCACTTCGCCGACATTTTCGAACTATGTCGATGCGTTCACGGCAGTACCGCTTGCAAAGTATCTTCTGAACACGCTGCTCTTTACGGTGGCAACGACAGCGATCATGCTCGTCGTCATAACACTTGCGGCGTTTGCTTTTGCAAGGCTTGATTTTAAGGGGAAGGATACAGTGTTCACTCTGTTCCTTGCACTCATGATGATACCGCAGGAACTTGTCGTTATCACAAACTTTGTTACCATCACAAAGCTCGATCTTCGAAATACATTCACAGGACTCATACTTCCGTCGGTAACGTCGGTATTTTATATTTATCTTCTGAAGGAGAATTTTGAGCAGGTCGGTGATGACCTCTACAAGGCATCAAAGGTGGACGGAACATCGGATCTTCGATATCTTACACGTGTGCTCATACCGATATGCAAACCCACGATGATAACGATCGTGATATTGAAAGTCATTGAATGCTGGAACAGTTTCGTATGGCCGAGGCTGATCACGGACAAACAGGAATACTATCTTGTGTCGAACGGGATACAGCAGATCCGTGAGAACGGGTTCGGGCGTGAGAATATTCCCGCGATGATGGCTGCGGTCGTGATCATATCACTGCCTCTTATCATTTTGTTCCTGGCGTTCCGTGACAGGATCATGGAAGGTGTTGCTACCGGAGGTACAAAAGGATGAGGATGAAGAGGATTGCGAAGTTGATGACGGCAGTCGCTGTGACGCTTTTGCTTACCTCCTGCCACGGTGCAAAGGGACTGCCGGAGTTTGAGATGCCGGAAAGTTTTGATGAGTCGAAGACGTACAACATAACATTCTGGGCTAAGAATGATACGAACAAGACACAGAGCGACCTGTATAAGAAATCGATCGAAGATTTTGAAAAACTGTATCCGAATATCAATGTAAATCTCCGGTTGTATAATGACTACGGAAAGATATACAACGATGTCATAACGAACATCTCGACGAATACAACGCCGAATGTATGCATTACCTATCCTGATCATATCGCCACATATATGACCGGCATCAATACGGTAGCACCGCTTGATGCTCTTGCAGCATCCCCTGCATACGGTTTAGGCGGTTCGGAGCTTAAGTATGAAGGCCCGAAGGCGGATGAGATGATACCGGAGTTCCTTGCAGAATGCAGGCTCGGCGATGGTCTTTATGCGCTTCCTTTCATGCGCTCTACAGAGGCTCTGTATATCAACGAAGACATGGTTCATGATCTCGGATATGACGTTCCCGATGTCCCGACATGGGACTTTGTGTGGGAGCTTTCCGAGAAGGCGATGGAAAAAGATGCCGACGGTACTTTCTGCATAAACGGTCAGAAAGTACTGATACCCTTCATATACAAGTCGACCGACAACATGATGATAACGCAGCTGCGTCAGAAGGGTGCGCCGTATTCAACACCTGAAGGCGACGTGGAACTGTTTAACGATACAACGACGCAACTTCTTCTTGAGGTATCAAAGCATGCAAAAACCGGGGCATTTTCAACGTTTAAGATATCAAGTTATCCTGGCAATTTTCTTAATGCCGGACAGTGTATGTTCGCAGTTGACTCAACCGCAGGAGCAACATGGATGGGAGGAGATGCACCGCTGTCCGATATCGCCGAAGAGAACAAAAAGAGCTTTACAACCGTTGTGCGTCCCGTCCCTCAGTTTGATCCGGACAGTCCGAAGATGATGTCACAGGGACCGTCGGTATGCATCTTCAATAAGGAAGATCCGCAGGAGGTTCTGGCATCATGGCTGTTCGCGCAGTTCCTTCTTACTAATGATATTCAGGTCGCATATTCCAAGACCGAAGGATATATTCCCGTAACAAAAAAAGCGCAGGACTCCGACGAATACAGGGAGTATCTGTCGCTTGCGGGTACTGACAGCGATCATTACATAGTCAAGATGGATGCGACAAAGCTCCTTCTTGATAATACATCTAATACTTTTACGACACCTGTTTTCAACGGCTCGGCGTCGCTTCGTGATGCAGCGGGAGCGCTCGTTGAAAATGTTGCCAAGGCGACACGTCGCGGAACGAATGTTGACGAGGCTTTCATACAGAAGACGTATGATGATGTAAGGGGCCTTTATAAACTTGATACATACGCCCGGAAGACCGGGCAAAAAGATACACAGGGCCCGCTGCCGTTTGCCTCAAAGATGCTGATCGGCATGCTCATTTTTGCATGGATCGTCATCGGTGTGGTCTTTGCCGGAAGACAGGTCGCAAAAAGGCGTCGCTCTTGATTTATTCCTGTTTTGATATATAATGCAAACATATCCGCCGCTTGTGGCGGAAAAGGTTATTTGAAAAGGAGACCGGTTATGAAAAAGATTATCACTGTTGTAATGGCTTCCGTTTGTGCACTTGCGATCGCAGCATGCGGAGGAGCCGCTGATACGGAGAAAAAGTCAGAGGGCGTTATGACCTACGAAGAGTACAAGGCTGCAGAACTTGACACCGAGGTTACGATCGAGGCATACGTTCAGGCTCATCAGTCATGGTGGGACAACAAGATCACGGTTTACGCCGCTGACAGGGACGGTGCATACTTCCTCTATGAGATGGAATGTACCGAGGAGGATGCAGCAAAGCTCACACCCGGAACAAAGATCAAAGCAACGGGATTTAAGTCAGAGTGGTCAGGCGAAGTCGAGATCACCGATGCAACTTTTGAGATCGAGGACGGATCATACATTGCAGATGCAAAAGACGTAACAGATCTTCTCGGCAAGGATGCGCTTGCGGATGAGATGAACCGTTTCGTATCGTTCAAGGATCTTGAGATCGTAGCATCAACTGACGGAAACGGAAACGAGGCACCTTTCCTTTACAACTGGGACGGATCGGGTGAAGAAGGAAATGACGTATACTTTAACGTATCCAAGGACGGACAGACCTTTACATTCCTTGTAAGAGCATATCTTACAGGTCCCGACACGGATGTATACAAGACAGCCCAGACACTCAAGGTCGGCGACAAGATCGACTGCGAAGGATTCATGTACTGGTATGAAGGACCTAACCCGCATATCACAAGTATCAAGATCAAATGAAAAAAAGGATAATTAAACTTATTTGTATAATGATAACCGGTACAACTCTGGCAGGCTGCATGCAGCCTGTCAGCGAAAGTGCCGCTAAATCTCAGGAAGAGGATATTAAACCCGAGGTCGAGGAAGAACCCATCGTAATTCCGGAGGGGTATCATCTTGTGTGGAACGATGAGTTCGACAAAGATGAGTTAAGCGAAGAAGACTGGAACTACGAGACTCACGAGAAAGGCTGGGTTAATCACGAACTTCAGGAATATGTCCCCGGCGATGAGTGTGTATCAGTTAAAGACGGGGTTCTTGTTATACGCCCTGTCAGGGAAGAAAACGGCAATGAAGTGACTTACAGGTCGGGACGTATTAACACGCAGGACAAGCATGACTATAAATACGGGCGTTTTGAGGCTAGGATAAAGGTCCCGAGAGGGAAAGGATTCCTTCCGGCGTTCTGGATGATGCCACAGGACGAGTACCTGTACGGACAGTGGCCCAAGTGTGGCGAGATAGACATCATGGAAGTCCTCGGGGACAGCACAAAGGTCAACTACGGTACGCTCCATTACGGTGAGCCGCACAAGCAGAGCCAGGGAATGGTGAACCTTAAAAGCGGTGATTTTTCCGAAGAATATCATGAATTTGCCATAGAATGGGAACCCGGAGAGATACGCTGGTATTGCGACGGTGAGCAGTATCATCAGGAGAATGACTGGTTCACGGCGGTAGAGGGCGAAGAAGAAAAGCCGTACCCTGCGCCTTTTGACCAGCCTTTCCATGTGATACTCAATGTCGCTGTTGGCGGTGACTGGCCCGGTGATCCGGATGAAAGTACGGTCTTCGATGAGCATGCCTGCATGTACGTTGACTATGTCCGTATGTTCCAGAAGGATTCATACGATGAAAACGTAACAAAACCCGTTAAGGAATTGTCTCTTCGCGAGCCCGACGAAACGGGAAACTATGTATATAACTCGGATTTTTCCGACAAGGAAGATCTTAGTGACGACGAAAACTGGAAATTCCTTCTCTTTAACGGCGGTGAGGGAGAAGCACAGATCGGTGATAATGAGATCATCATAACCTCGACAAATGAGGGCACGGAAGAATATTCCGTTCAGCTTGTTCAGCCGAATATTCCGATGGAGGAAGGCTGCAGTTATGAATTCTCATTCGAAGCATATGCTGATGAACCGCGTACGATCAAACCTGCGATCACGGCACCGAATGTAGGATGGATACGATATTTTCAGGATACTCCCGTGGATCTGACACAGGATTGGCAGGCATTTTCCTTTGATGTTGATATGAAGGACAAGACCGATGATAAGGCAAGGGTCGAGTTCAATATGGGAAAACAGGGATCTACGGCTACCGTACATATCAGAAACGTTAAGTTGATCAGGAAGTAGAAGTTTGCTGATCAAAAAATAGAAAGTTTGCTTTGACGTAAAGCGAATGTCTTGCTATAATACAAAAGTTGTTATAGTATTTACGGCTATAGCCAAGCGGTAAGGCACAGGATTTTGATTCCTGCATTCGCTGGTTCAAATCCAGCTAGCCGTGGTATGCAGATAGGGATACCGCGGAGCGGAGGGACCCTGTCTG
>JAFZQP010000132.1 GCA_017620345.1 Lachnospiraceae bacterium | reverse complement strand
CCTGTAATACCAGCATTGCATCTTCTGATCGCTCTGGTTGAACTTCTGCCACATCTCGTCTCCGAACTCGGAATACATGCCCGAAAGAGACCTGATGTTTGCAAGCTTATCGGCAAGCCACAGCATTTTGACTCCGATATCCGTACTGCTCTTTAACCTCTCAAGCGTTTCTTCCTTACGCTGTTTCCAGGTGGCGCTCCTTTCCTCCCCGGGATACTCATTCTCGGAATCCGTTGCTACAAGATCCGCCACTCTTTTTCCGAAACGTTTTTCTATTTCATCAAGTGTTCCGTCGGTATCCTCAACAATATCATGAAGGATGCCGGCTGTGATGATCTCCTCATCATTTGTCATTGTAGAAAGTATCTGTGCAACTTCAAGCGGGTGATAGATATACGGACTGTCACCTAATTTGCGCACTTTCCCCTGATGCATGATCGTTGCATAAATAATAGCTTCTTCTGATATTTTCATCATGTTGTCGTTCCTGCCTTTATATCATCATCTGTTGATCTTCTTGCATAAATGTGCTTACCCATATATCTGATACAGAGCATCGTGATATCATCAAACTGCTCCGCGCCGTCAACGAATTTATCCAGATCGGCCTTGACCAGATCGCACACCGCCCCGGCGATACCGTTATCTCCTGCCGGTTCGGGATAGTTGTCTCCGAATGAGAGAAGTTCGAGCAGCCTGTCATCTCCGTACTGTTCCTCATTTGCATTTATTGCCTCCGTAACACCGTCGGTATAGAGGTACAGTATATCTCCCTTCTCAAGCTGTATGATATTCTCCTGATAGATCATCCCATCCATTGCAGCAAGTACCATACCCGGCTTTAACTTTACGAATTCAGCCTTGCCGTCCCTGATGAGGACCGGCGGATTATGTCCTGCGTTAACCGCATGAATCACTCCGGTATTGATCTCAAGATAGCCCATCCATGCAGTGATGAACAGGCATGCGTCATTTCCTTCGCGAAGCTTTGCATTTGAGACACTGAATACATCCGCAGGCGGCATCCCGCTCTCGGCAAGGTTCTTGATGATAGCCTTACCGGTCATCATGAACATAGCGCCGGGAATGCTCTTTCCGGATACATCCGCGATCACAAACCCAAGGGTATCTCTCCCGATCATATAGTAGTCATAGAAGTCACCGCCGACTACCTTGGCTGCATGCATGCTGGCAAACAGCTCAAATTCCTTTTGTTCCGGAAATGGCGGAAAAGTATTCGGGAGCACGGATGTCTGTATCGTCTTCGCGATCTCAAGGTCCGAATCGATCCTTGCCGCCGCTTCGGCTATGTATCCTTTCAGCTTATCAACAGTCTCATTTATGTCTGTGGAAAGTGAATCAAATTCATATGTGTCACACACGTTTACCTTCTCGTCAAGATGACCCTCGGTGATACGGGTTAGCGAATCATTCACTTTATCAATATTTCTAACGATAAGTTTCTGAATAAGAAGGGTGAGAGCCACAAACAGTATTGCAAAAACAATAGTCTCAAGAAGGACCGTTGCATTCATCATCGTATTAACACTGGCTATGGATTCACTCACCGGATAAACACCGATTATATATGTTCCCTTGATACAGTTGATGTTAATATATGAGGCGACACCGAACACATCACATACCTGTGGTTCAAAATGATACTGTTTCGTACGATCGATCGTTATCCCGGCATCTTCGATAGTTTTACCGGTATAATAATTGTGATAACTGTTTATTATCTTCAGTTCATCACTGCAGACAAGAAGATACCCCTTTTCTCCGATACGCCGGTTTGTTACGGCTATACTGGCCTGTTTCTGTATTTCTTCGTAATACCTTTCGTTCGTAAGTCCGACCTCGATAAATCCGCTGCCGTCCTCAAATCTTTTTCCGCCGTATTTCATGAGTATAGATTCATCATAGGACAGCTCACGAAGATCCTGTACATACTCCTTAGTCATTCCGTTAAGAAGTACAAGAAACTCCGATGCCTGGGCGCCCTCATGCATATCATATCCGATATATTCGGGAACAGATGATATCACTATGATGCCGTCCGAATTAACGACATTGACCTCTATGCCTTCATCCTTGTATGCATCGTGGAGTTCTTTGGAATAAGAATCCGGATCATCAACATTGGCACTTTGAATATATGAATAAATAAACTCATCGGCAAACTGGAGAAGAGCGAGATCCTCCATCTCGGCAACATCGGTACTCACATCCTCAACGTTCTGTCTTACAAGAGCTATAGTATTAGCCTCAGACCGCCTTGACATTGCAAAATATCTGATCAATGCCGATGCCAGACATGCAACGATAACTATAACAACAAGCCATCGTGTTATTTTTTTTGAAAGGTTGATCTTTTTCTTTTTCATCAGATATCTCCTGCTATGCCAAGTGTACCCTGCTCTCATCATATCTGTCCTTTGCCGAACTGTTCTGTGTCGGATACCCGACGGGTATAAGGGCAAACGAACGGACCCCGTTTCCTATACCGAGTATGGTATCCGCATTTTTCATCCTGTCCTCATAAGGTGCAATGGACAACCAAACACCGCCAAGACCGAGTGACGTTATCTCAACAAGCATATTCTCAACACATGCTGACATATCCATGTAAACAAGTTCCGGATATACAAGACCCTCTGTCCTGAAGCATGGCACTATCACAACATTGGCGTTGCATGCTGCTATCGCATATGGGCTGCTTTTTGAGAGCTTTGCGATCTTTTCGGGATCCCTGGCTACATAGAATTCCCACGGGCGCTGATTACCGCCCGAAGGTGCACTCATCCCGGCCCTGAGTATTGACTCGATCTTTTCGTTTTCAATTTCACCGCTACCGAATCTTCTTATGCTTGTTCTTTCAAATATCGCATTCATTTCTACAACCCTTACACAAATTTTATAGCAAGCATGGTAATGTCATCAAACTGCTCCACATCACCTACGAACCTGTCCAGATCTTCCTTTACCGTTTCACATACCGCCGTCGCAACACAGCTGTTCTCCTTCGGCGTCGGATAATCATCGCCAAACGAGAGCAGTTCAAGCAGCCTGTCTTCTCCATACTGCTCCTCTCTGGCGTTTATCGCTTCCGTCACGCCGTCCGTGTACAGAAAGAGAATATCTCCCTTCTGCAACTGAACGGTATGCTCCATATAAGTCATACCATCCATCACTGCAAGAACTATTCCTGCAGGAAGGTTTACGAATTCCGCCTTGCCATCCCTTATAAGTACAGGCGGATTATGTCCCGCATTGACCGCATGGACTTCTCCCGTATGAATGTCAAGATATCCCATCCATGCAGTTATAAAAAGACATGAATCATTACCGGCGTGCAGTTTTTCATTGGCACAGCCAAATACCTCTGCCGGTGGCAGTCCTCTTTCCACAAGATCTCTGATCACCGCCTTGCCTCGCATCATGAACATGGCCCCGGGAATGCTCTTGCCGGATACATCAGCTATAAGGAAACCAAGTGTATCATTATCGGTCATATAGTAATCGTAGAAGTCACCGCCGACTTCCCTGGCCGCATGCATGCTCGCAAACAGTTCAAATTCCTTATATTCCGGAAAAGGCGGAAATATATTGGGAAGCACGGATGTCTGTATCGTTTTGGCGATCTCAAGATCCGTATCTATCCGGGCCGATGCTTCGGCGATGTATTCTTTTAATCTGTCAACCGTTGCATTGATATCATCGGATAATTCGTTAAATTCGTATGTATCGCGTACTTCAACCCGTTCATTAAGGTTTCCCTCAGTGATCTGTGTAAGCGAGCCGTTAACCTTTATCATATTATCCACGATCAGTCTTTTCAGAAGGTTTATCAGCGCCGCAAACATTACCGCAAACGCAATGACCTCCAGCACAGCCGTAGACTTCATCATCGTATTGAGATCCTCGACAGTCTCTCTTACCGGATAAACACCGACGATATAAGCTCCGCCGACCT
>JAFZQP010000131.1 GCA_017620345.1 Lachnospiraceae bacterium | reverse complement strand
TTTCATACTACGGTATAAATGTCACCACGGCCGCATCCGGCTTTGAATCGATCCAGATGTGCCGTGACAACGAATACGATATCGTGTTCATGGATCATATGATGCCCGGTATGGACGGTGTTGAGGCGATGAAGAAGATCAGGGCTTCGCGCGATCCTAAGGGTACGCACCTGCCCATCGTGGCGCTTACGGCAAATACCATGAGCACCGCAAGGGAAATGTTCGCAGCCGAAGGTTTTGACGGATTTGTAAGTAAGCCAATAAACCTTGCGGAACTCGAGAGAGTCATGAAGAACGTGATCCCGGATAAGAAGATCGAGTACGTGGATAATGAGGAAGAAGTACTTGTCTTTACCGCAATGAGTACACCGGACAACAGCGTAAAAGATACTGCGGATACCGGCAAGGCCGGCGAACTGACGATAAAGGGTATCGATGTTGACGCGGGGCTTAAATATGCAAGAGGAGATATGGAGTTCTACAGAACGCTCCTTTCACAGTATGTATCAGAGACTCCGGATAAGAAGGCCGCTATGGACAGGGCGATAGCGGCGGGAGATATTAAGAATTTCGAGATAATCGTGCACGGTATAAAGAGTTCGTCGAAGATGATCGGTGGAATGTCTGTCTCGGAGGAAGCAAGAGCACTTGAGAATGCAGCCGAAGGAGGATCTCTTCCTGATGATGCGACATACACCGGGTTTATCGATGATTATCTGAATCTTTCGGATGCGATATCGAAAGCCATAATGACGAAAGAGCCGGAGGAGCAGCCCTATGACAGCGACGGGGATGGCGAGATATTCCGTTTCTCGGCCAAAATATGAGGTGAGAAGTTATGAAGAAGTTCCTTAAGAACGCTTTTAATATAGGGTTGGATGATCATTTCCGTGGATTTACGGTGAGGTTGTGCGAAACGACTTTTCACGTCATGACAATACTGTGGGCTTCCGTTTTATTTGTCGACTGTATCCTCTTTATCTATCTGGGTTCCGATCAGAAACTCTATACGGGTATGGAGTTTGGCTACGGTATTATGTATATCCTGATGGCTGCGCTGGCATTGATCGTTCTTGCGGTCGTTTTTTGGACGAAGAAGAATGCTGGCGACAGATACAGGATATATATAATCACATGCGATATCTCGGCAACGCTCGCGATACTGTGGGCACTTATCGTGACTTATTTTGACGCGGGACTTGTCGATAAAGTCACACCGAGCCTTATCATGATCGTGGCGATGTCCATACCTTTGTGCCACTGTCTGTCACCGGGAGTATATGTGATACTCGATGTTGCCGGATGCATCGGATTTTTCAGGATAATGGCATATTGTACTTCAAGAACGGGTCTGCCTGATGAGAGATTTTATTATCATGCGATCTTCTTTGTTGTTCAGTTCTTCATCGGACTGTCATACATCGTCATCAGAAGGAGACAGATCAGAAACAGCATGGAGATCGAAAAACAGAAAGAAGACCTGGAATATCTCCTTGATGCACAGAATCACTTCTTCTCCAATATGAGTCATGAAATAAGGACTCCTGTCAATACGATAGTGGGACTTAACGAGATGATACTTCGTGAGGATATATCCGATGAGGTGGCGGAAGACGCGGAGAGTGTAAGAGCAGCCGGCAAGATACTGCTCCAGCTCGTGAACGATATACTTGACCTGTCACAACTTGAATCGGGACAGATGCAGATCACGCCCGTGACATATAAGAGCATGGATATGATATCCGAGGTGGTAGGACTGTTCCGCGAGATGACAGAAAAGAGCGGACTTCAGTTTTTGGTCGAAATATCGTCGTCTCTTCCCGCGACACTTGAAGCCGATGATGTAAGGATACGCCAGATACTTATCAATGTGCTCGGAAATGCCGTAAAGTACACGAAGGAAGGCTCTGTTTCACTTCAGGTGGAATGCAGGGAAGAAAGTGATGACATCGTGAATGTTATTTATTCCGTTTCGGATACCGGTATCGGTGTTAAGAAAGAGAACATGCCGTATCTGTTTGATGCGTTTAAGAGGGTAGATTCGGAGAATAATCGTAAGATCGAGGGAACAGGGCTCGGCCTTTCGATAGTTAAAGGTCTTGTTGATCAGATGGGCGGCAATATAGCCGTGAACAGCATAGCGGGACATGGTACGACTTTTGTCATAGAGATACCACAGAAGAGGATCGGTAAAGAGGAAGTCGGCGTATTTGATATCAAGGCCGGTCAGAAGGAAAAACACAAACGAACATATACCAGGAGTTTTGAGGCGCCTGAAGCTAAGGTACTGATAGTCGATGATAATGTACCGAATCTCATGGTGCTGGAAAAGCTCCTGCGCGATACCAAAGTCCAGATCAGAAGAGCCACGAGCGGAGCCGAGGCTCTGTCTGCCGCACTGGATGATCATTATGACGTGATACTTTTGGATGACCTGATGCCCGAGATGAGCGGTGTGGAAACGCTTCATAAGCTGCGCACACAGCCCGGGGGACTGTGCGGGGATTCAAAAGTGATCGCATGCACGGCAAAGGTCGGAAATGATAAGCGGCTTTATTACGAAAAGGAAGGTTTTGACGGATATCTTGAAAAACCGCTGGACGGTCTGCAGCTTGAAAAGGAGCTGTTCATGCAGCTTCCGGAATCACTCGTCATTGTTCCCGACGAAGATGGCGAACGGCAGGGCAGGAATGAATTCTGGCTCAGCACGGCAAAGACAAGAAAACATCTTGCGATATCCACGGAAAGCGTTGCCGATCTTCCTCTTGATCTGATCAAAGCATATGATATCGGCATACTGTATCATAAGATACATACTGATGAAGGAACGTTTAAAGATACGCTGGAGATAGACCAGAGAGGACTTCTGACATATGTGCTCGGTAACGGAGGTTCATTCACATCGGCATCTCCGGGGGTTGAAGAGCATGAAGAATTTTTTGCGGGCGAACTCGGACGTGCCAAGAACCTTATACACCTGACGGTTTCCGAAAAGGTCAGAAGGAGCGGACATCTCATAGCAAGTGAGGCGGCTCAGGCGTTTGATGATGTTATCGTTATAGATACAATGCATCTGTCAAGCGGAACCGGACTTGTGGTCCTCGAGGCCTGCCGCCTGGCAAACGCCGGGATGAGCGTAGATAAGATCGTAGAGAAACTGAACGTGTTCAGGGAAAAGGTTCACACAAGCTTCATTGTAGACAGCACCGATTTCCTGGCGGGAACGGGGCAGGTGTCCATAAGAGTGGCAAGCATACTGGGATCGCTTTCCGCAAGACCGATCATAAGGATGAAGAACGGCAAGATCACTCTTGCAAGGATATTGTTCGAATCAAGGGAAAAGGCGTGGGAGACGTATATCTCGCTCGCATTGAAACAGCCGCATAAGATAGACAGAAGGATACTGTTTGTAACATACGTAGGACTGACCGCCAAAGAACTTGATTATATCAAAGCTGAGGTGGAGAAGAGGGTAAGTTTTGATACGGTTTATTTCCAGGAGGCTTCACCTGCCATAGCCGTTAACTGCGGACCGGGCACATTTGGTCTTTTGTTCCAGGAAATTTAGAAAGGAAACCATTCAGATGATCGAAAAGATACGAGAGATCAAACGTACACTTGACATGAGCATCAGCGTTGGAGAGCGTGCGGACAACGATCTGAGAAATACCGTTATAACGGGCGTCTTCCTTATAGTGCTGGGAATCGTCATTTCAGCCATTAATGTTGTACATGGAGCGTATAATATTGCAGTCTACCCCGCGATCTTTATTATAGGGGGTATCCTGGACCTTATCTTTGCCATTAAATACAAAAGCCGTCTTGCCCTCAGGGCGATCATCATTCCGATCGCAACCATTTCACTGACGGCAATGATGCTCTTTTCGGATAACGGATTCGCATATCTGTGGACAATGTTGATCCCTATCAGCTACTGTTACCTGTTTTCCGTAAAGGTGGGGTTTATCATCACGGCATATTTCCAGATATTCCTTATCATCCTGTTTTATACGCCCGCGAGAAAGCTTGTGGAGTCGCACTATTCGGAGATCGCAATGAGCCGCTACCCTTTGCTGTTCTTTTTTAACGGGGCGATAGTTCTGATCAGTATGTACAGTTATCATAAGAGCGTGCTCTTCGAGATCAAGCATGCAGAGGAGGCCCGGGAGCTGTCGGAAGCAAAGACCGGCTTTCTTGCAAGTATGTCACATGAGATACGAACACCTATCAATGCCATACTCGGAATGAACGAGATGATACTTCGGGAGAACAGGGATCCCGTGATAGAAGAGTATGCGGAGAGTGTGAAGAATTCCGGGCAGATGCTTCTGATGCTCGTAAATGATGTGCTTGATTTTTCCAAGATAGAAGCAGGAAAGATGGAGATCCATGACTCCGAGTTTATAATGGCGTATCTCCTTCACAATATTATGCCGATGCTGCAGGAGCGCGCCGGAGAAAAGAGCCTGATGCTCGATATCAGGCTGGAGGACGAAGTCCCGAACGGTATCGTTTCCGACGAATTCCGCATCAGGCAGGTCCTGATCAATCTGTTGAACAATGCGATCAAGTATACAGATTCGGGGTGGGTCGAACTGATACTCGGCGGAGAGTATATAGGAGATGATAAATTCAATCTTATCATGAGCGTTAAGGATACCGGACGCGGTATCAGCGAAGAGGCTCAGAATCATCTGTTTGAAGCGTTCTCCCGTGCCGATCTGAAAGAGAACAGGAGTATTGAGGGAACCGGACTGGGTCTTGCCATTGTTAAAAGAATACTGGATTCCATGTGCGGACAGATAGCGGTCAGCAGTAAACGCGGAGAGGGTTCGGAGTTTACCGTACAGATCCCTGTCGGGGTTTTTGACAGGACTCCCCTTGAAGAAGATTATGAGAAACAGGTCGAGGCAGTGGTTGCCGAAAGCGTTGAAAATGACTACACCGCCCCGGAGGCTTCGGTACTTGCCGTAGACGACAACAGTGCAAATCTTCGGATAGTAAGCCTGTTCTTAAAGCGTGTTGGAATTGCGCCCGAGCTTTGTAAAAGCGGTACGGGTGCGATCGATCTTTGCAAAAATAAGAAATATGACCTTCTTCTTTTGGATCACAGGATGCCGGATCCGGACGGTATAAAAACGCTTGAGGTCATAAGAAGTGATCCGGATTCGAAAAACAAAGAGACGCCTGCGGTCGTACTTACCGCGAACGCACTCGCGGGAAGCGACAAGATCTATTCGGATGCCGGGTTTGCCGGTTATTTAACGAAACCTCTCGATGCATCACTTTTGGAGCAGACAGTGAAGAAATACCTGCCTGCCGATAAGATTCTTCCGGTCGGAAAAGGCGATGATCCTTCGGATGTTATTGTATTTACGGCTAATAGCGCTTCCTTCGAACAGGAGCCGGATTTGGATTCTTTGCGTGATAAACTGAAGAAAATAGACGGTCTTGATTACGAAACGGCTTTAAAATACGCGGGTGGTCATGAAGACCTTTTGAAGGACACGGTCGGTATCATAGCGTCGGAAAGCGAAGAAAAGATCGAACGAATGCGAAACTGTATCCTGTCGGAAGACTGGGAAGGATACGAACTGGTGACGCATTCTATCAAAGGACTCATGGCATCATTGGGTTTGAATGACTTGAGTGAAAGAGCCAAAAAGCATGAAAATGCTGCAACCGGCCGTGATATCGATTTTATCAGATCCGACTCGGAATCATTCATTGAAGCGTATCGTGATGTCTGTATGCGTTTGAAGTGATCGGAAAACATGAAGGATTGATATGGCATCAAGTAAGGATAGCAACAGGCAGCTGTTTGAAGAAACACCGATATTGAAAGCGGTCGTGGCATTGGAAGTTCCGACTGTCATAAGCCAGCTTATAACGGTCGCATACAACATGGCCGATACGTTCTTCGTTGGACAGGTAGGTGATCCGAACCAGGTTGCTGCGGCATCCGTATGTCTGCCGGTATTCATGCTGCTGACGGGCATGGCCAATCTGTTCGGTATCGGAGGAGCCAGTCTTATATCCCGCTCACTCGGAAAAGGCGATCAGGATCATGCCGCAAAGACGTCCGCTTTTTGCATATGGTCAGCCTGCGCTACCGCACTTATATACGGAATACTGATTTATATCTGTCGCGCTTTCGTATATCCGGCAGTCGGAAGCGACAGTGCGACATATGATTTTTGCTGTCAATATTCATTCTGGGTCATCACTATCGGAGCCGTCCCTACCGTTCTTTCCGCAGCGTTTGCTCATCTGGTCAGGGCCGAAGGATACTCGAGGCAGGCAAGTTTCGGAGTCGGCATGGGCGGTATACTGAATATCATCCTCGACCCGATATTCATCTTTGCATTCGGCATGGAGATAAAAGGAGCTGCGATCGCCACCATGCTGTCAAATCTTGCGGCGAGCGTCTATTTTATCATTTTGATCGCAAGGAAGCGGGAGAGTATGGTATTATCACTCGATCCGCGAAACTACACGCTGAAAGATCGTATCCCGTACGAAGTGGTGCTCGTCGGACTGCCGAGCGCCATCATGAACATATCGGGAGTTCTGTCAAACATATTTATGAACCGCCTTATGGTATCCTACAATGATGAGGCTGTTGCCGGGATAGGGATCGCAAAGAAGGTGGATCTCCTCAACTATGCCATTGCCACGGGAATGTCCCAGGGCGTTATCCCGCTGATCGGATACAATTACTCTGCGAAAAATTACAAACGTATGATGTCGGCGTTAAAGACGACATTTGTCCTTGCGATATCGGTTGCGGTTATAAGTACCGCATTCCTTCTGACAGGAGCCGGATTTATAGTAAAGGCTTTCATAGACGATCCCCGGACGGTGTCATACGGCAGGCAGTTCCAGCGGATCATATGCCTGACCGGGCCATTGATACCTGTCTCGATGGTTATAATAACCATGTTCCAGTCCGCAGGCAGTAAGGTTATACCTTTGATACTATCGGTACTCAGAAAAGGCGGGGTTGATATACCTGCAATGATACTTCTTAACGGTTTTGTCGGGATCGAAGGAATAGCATGGGCAACGCCCGTTGCGGATATCGTTTCCATGATAGTTGCGATCATTTGCCTGATCCCGTTTTGGAAAAATCTTCAGGATTATAAACAGACGTAAAAAGGAGAGCTCATGAGAAAAATCGCAAAATTCAAATTAAGCGGCGAGATCGGCAAAGCTTCGCAATTTGTTCAGGACAGCCTTGAAGAATGCGGGATAAAAAAGAAGGAAGCACTCAAAGGGACACTTCTTGCGGAGGAGGCTATCGGAAGTCTTGCGGCCCATGCAGCGGATGATGCCGTACTTGAGCTTACTGTCAGAAAAACACTGACAAACGTTACCATAGAAATGACAGCACTTGGAACGGAATACCCGCTTTTGGAAAACATGTCTTCCGCATCGATCTCAACCGATGATGATGTCGGACGTGATATGCAGGATGTCATCCGGAACATACTGCTCAGATCTATCGCGGAGGATGTCAAATACCGCCATAAGGACGGATATAACTCCATCCGGATGGTACTTATAAAAAACAAAAGAGCATTTCTTTATATGACGCTGCTTTCTCTTCTTGCAGCGATCGTTGCGGGCATTGCACTCACAACACTGGCACCCGAAGCATTTTGCCTGGGTCTTGACGAGTATGTTCTGACACCTCTTAAGACGATATATATCAACATTCTGAAAATGGTTGTGGCGCCGGTGGTGTTTTTTTCGATCGTATCATGTATCGGAGGATTTTCGAATCTGAGGGAACTCGGAAAGATAGGCGGCAAGACGTTCACGCTGTATCTGATCACGACAATTGTTTCCGTATCGGTCGGTATCGGTGTCTTTTATCTTCTTAAGCCGGGTGAAGTATCATCCGCGGCTGCGGCTGTAGAAGCGTCTTCCGAACAGAGTGCGAGCGCCGCGCTGTCGATAAAGGATCTGTTCGTAAATATGGTACCGTCCAATTTTATCAAGCCATTCTTAAACGATGATATGCCGCAGCTCATCATACTTGCGGT
>JAFZQP010000130.1 GCA_017620345.1 Lachnospiraceae bacterium | reverse complement strand
TACAACGAATATGTCGGAAGGATCGGTGTCGGCAAGGTAAGCAACGGAACGATCAGGATCAACCAGGATGTTGCGATCGTAAACCATCACGAACCGGACAAGCTCACACGCGTTAAGGTCAGCGCATTGTATGAATATGACGGCCTTAACAAGGTAAACGTCAAGGAAGCAACGGTCGGATCTATCGTAGCGATCTCGGGAATCTCCGACATTCATATCGGCGATACGATATGCGATCCGGAGCACATAGAACCCATCCCGTTCCAGAAGATATCCGAGCCTACGATATCGATGAACTTCATGGTCAACGATTCACCTCTTGCGGGACAGGAGGGAAAATTCGTGACATCAAGGCATCTTAGGGACAGGCTGTTCCGTGAACTTAATACGGATGTATCGCTTCGCGTTGAAGAGACCGATTCAACGGATTCATTCAAGGTGTCCGGAAGAGGCGAACTGCATCTGTCAGTCCTGATAGAGAATATGCGCCGTGAAGGTTACGAATTTGCGGTGAGCAAGGCCGAAGTACTGTACAGGGAAGATTCCAAAGGCCGCAAGTGCGAGCCGATGGAGATCGCGTATATCGATGTCCCCGAGTCGCTTGCGGGTGCCGTTATAGAAAAACTCGGAAGCCGCAAGGGCGAACTTCAGAACATGACACCGATAACGGGCGGTTACCAGAGACTTGAGTTCTCGATCCCGGCAAGAGGCCTTATCGGATACCGCGGTGAGTTCATGACCGATACAAAGGGTGAAGGTATCATCAATACGATCTTTGATGAATATGCTCCGTACAAGGGCGATATACAGTTCAGAAAACAGGGCAGCATCATATCGTTCGAGACAGGCGAATCCGTTACATACGGACTGTTCCAGGCACAGGAGCGAGGAGTATTGTTCATAGGAGCGGGCGAAAAAGTTTATGCCGGGATGGTGATCGGACAGACCGGAAAAACTGAGGACGTGGAGATCAACGTCTGCAAAAGTAAGCACCTTACCAACACGAGAGCATCGGGATCAGATGATGCGCTGCGCTTATCTCCGCCAAAGATCCTGTCTCTTGAACAGGCACTTGAATTCATAGACACGGATGAACTGCTGGAGATCACGCCCGAGAGCCTCCGGATCCGCAAGAAGATACTTGATCCCACGCTTCGAAAGCGTGCGGCGTTCGCGCAGAAGAAAGATCAATAAATTTAAAGACAATTCGTATTCTTTACTGTATAATACTGATGATAGGGGTCAGCCCCCGATGATTTGAGGTGAAGGTATGTTTGCGAATATTTTTGGGAATTATCTTGTTAAGAAAAAGACGATAACCGAGGATGAATTTCTGAGCATCAAGATGCTCCTTGACAGAACGAGAGTCAAGCTTGGCCTCATTGCCGTATCCGAAAAGCTCATGACTAACGAGCAGGCGGATGAAGTCAATCTGAAGCAGCAGCAGCTTGACAGGAAGTTTGGCGATATCGCCGTTTCCCTCGGATATCTTTCCGAAGTTCAGGTGGAGAGGCTTCTTGCACTTCAGGGCAATGAGTATATGAGATTCTGTCAGTGTGCCGTTGATAAGGAAATACTGACACTGGAACAGATAGAGAGTTCGCTTGATTATTACAAAAAAGAAAACGGTTTTACTTTCTCCGATATGGAGGCCATCAAGTCCGGTGATGTCGACAGGATACTGCCGCTGTTTTTGCCGGAGTTGCCCGACGGACCGGTCATTGATCTGATGGCAGTGACTTTCAGATGCATCAATCGTCTTGCGTCGGATGATATTTCCCTCAGGCGCGGATACAAGACATCCAATTACAGAACGGGTGCCGTAGCCATGCAGGAGATAGTCGGAGATTACAATGTCAGGATGGCATTTGCCGGAGATGACAAGGGTATACTTGCAATAGCGGAAGCGTTTGCAAAACAGTTCTTTGATGCGGTGGATATCAATGCGCTTGATTCGGTCGGTGAGTTCATCAACATCTGTGACGGATTGTTTACGACAGAGATGAGCAGCAAGGGAATGGAACTGAACCTTATGCCGCCGACACTGTCCAAGGAACCAATTGAGATAAACGGATCAGTCGTTGTGGTGGTCCCGATCTTCATCAATCAGCAGCCGCTTGACTGGATCGTAAGTCTCGGTAAGGCATCAAGCGAATCATAACAGTTTAGGATAAACGGAGGAGATGAAAAATGTCGGTTTTTAAAGGAGCAGCCGTAGCAATATGTACACCTTTCCTTGCAAACGGCGAGGTTGATTACGATAAGTTCAGGGAGCAGATCGAGTACCAGATAGAAAACGGTACCGATGCGATCGTAGTATGCGGAACAACAGGTGAGGCTTCATGTCTGTCACATGAGGAACATCTTGACTGCATCAAATTCTGTACAGAGGTGGTGGATCACAGGATACCGGTCATCGCAGGAACAGGATCCAACTGTACCGAGACAGCCATATATCTGTCGCAGGAGGCAGAAAAATACGGAGTAGATGCACTTCTTGTCGTAACACCTTACTACAACAAGTCAACACAGAAGGGTCTGATCGAGCACTTTACGATGGTAGCTAACAGCGTTAAGCTTCCGATGATCCTGTACAATGTTCCGGGAAGGACCGGATGCAATATAATGCCGCAGACTGCAGCAACACTTGTTGAGACGGTTCCGAACATCGTGGGCATCAAGGAAGCTTCAGGCAACATCTCACAGATCGCCAAGCTCATGAGCCTGTGCGGTGACAAGATAGAACTGTATTCGGGAAATGATGATCAGATAGTACCGATACTCGCACTCGGAGGTCTCGGAGTCATATCCGTACTTTCGAACGTTGCGCCTCGCAAGACACATGACATATGCCAGGCATTCTTCGATAATGATCCGATGCTTGCCGCAAAAAGACAGCTTGATGCGATACCGCTTTGCAACGCGCTGTTCTGTGAAGTAAATCCGATACCCGTCAAAAAGGCTATGGAACTTCAGGGAAGAGACAGAGGCGTACTCCGTCGTCCTCTTCGTGAAATGGAGCCTGAGAATGCCGAGATCCTCAGGAAGGCAATGGAAGAGTACGGGGTGCTGTAATGGTAAGGATGATCATGCACGGCTGTAACGGCCGTATGGGCAGGATGATCGCACAGATCGTTGCCGATGATGCAAATATTGAGATAGTGACCGGAGTGGATATCAACACGGAAGCAGCAGCTTCTTTTCCGGTCGTAGACAGTATAGACAAGGCAGGAGATGCGGATGTTGTCGTTGATTTCGGACATGCATCGGCGGTAGACAAAGTCATCGACTGGTGCAGACAGCACAAGATCCCCCTTGTGGAATGTACGACCGGGCTTTCCGAAGAAACGCTTGCAAAGCTTAACGATGCTTCGAAGGATGTTGCGATGTTCAAGTCCGCTAACATGTCTCTCGGGATCAACATCATTCAGAAGATATTAAAAGAAAATTCAGCAAGGCTTGCCGAGGCAGGATTTGATATCGAGATAGTCGAGAAACATCACAGAACGAAGCTTGATGCGCCTTCAGGAACCGCACTTGCACTTGCCGATTCGATCAACGACGGACTGTCAAAGAGGAAGGATTATGTGTTTGACAGGAGCAGCCGCAGGATGCTTCGCCCTGACACGGAGATAGGTATATCCGCTGTCCGCGGCGGTACCATTGTCGGAGATCATGATGTCATATTCGCGGGAACCGATGAAGTGATAACGTTCAGTCACAGCGCTTATTCAAGAGCTGTATTTGCCAAGGGTGCGGTCGAGGCCGCAAAATATGTTGCCGGGAAGGGTCCGGGAATGTATGATATGAGCGACGTGCTGGAAGGCTAGAGATGAATTTCCGCCCTTGCATCGACATTCATAACGGAAAAGTCAAGCAGATAGTCGGCTCAACGCTGAGAGATGACGGCGACCGTGCCAAAGAGAACTTTGTTTCCGAAAAGGACGCCGCATATTATGCAAAGTTATACAGAGACCATGACCTTAAGGGAGGTCATGTTATAATACTGAATTCGAAAGATTCACAGTACTATGAGGCTTCAAAAGCCCAGGCGCTGTCGGCGCTTACGGCTTTTCCCGGCGGACTTATGGCAGGCGGCGGGATCAATGCGGATAACGCATCATTTTTCCTTGACGCGGGAGCCTCTCATGTGATAGTAACCAGTTATATTTTCCGCGACGGCCATGTTGACATGGATAACCTGAGGAAGCTTGCAGGAGCCGTCGGAGAGGATAGGATAGTTATAGACCTGAGTTGTAAGTGCGTCGATGGTAAGTATCATGTAACAACGAACAGGTGGCAGACCATATCCGATGAGACAGTTGATAAAGCACTGTTTGACAGGCTGGGTGAGTACTGCGCAGAGTTTCTCGTTCACGCGGTAGATTCCGAGGGCAGGTCATCCGGCATCGATGAGGAACTTATAAGTCTGCTTGGTACAGCAGGTCACACGGTCTGCTATGCAGGCGGTATATCTTCTTATGACGATATCAGACGCCTTAAGGAGACAGGTAATAACAGGGTTGATTTTACGGTCGGTTCACGACTGGATATATTTGGCGGCAGTTTGAACATAGAGGAGATCATCAGATGTATACGATAATGATCATTGACGATAATGATACAGAGCTTCTTGTAGCGAAGAGAGCGCTCGAGAAGCAGTACAGGATCATAGACATCAATAATCCGAAAGCGGCACTTCAGAGACTGGCGAAGTCAACGATAATGCCGGATTTCATCCTGCTTGATGTAGCGATGCCCGGTATCAACGGATTTGATTTTATAATGCGTCTTAAAACGAGTGAAAAGACGAAGAACATCCCAGTCATGTTCCTGTCGGGTGACAAGGAAAATACTACCGAGATGGAGGCGTACAGACTCGGAGGCGTTGATTTTATCCGTAAACCGATCATTCCGGACCTTCTTCGCAAGCGTATGGAACTGCAGTCCGACGTGCTTGATTATAAGTCGCAGATGGACACATACAATAACCAGCTGAAGCAGACTGCGACGATGCAGACCAGAAACGCGATGAACCTTGAGTATTTCATCATCGGTATCATCACCGACCTGATCTCACAGAAGGATCCGTACACCGGAATGCATTGTATCTGTGTGTCCAAGTACATGGAGATACTCCTCAAGGAGATGCTCCTGTCCGGCGTCAATTACGGGATAGACCCCAATGATTTTGAACTCATACTTCTTAGTTCAAGGCTTCATGACATGGGTAAGATCGGTGTTCCCGATGCCGTTCTGTCCAAGGTCGGTAAGTATACGGACGAAGAGTTCGCACTCATGAAATCGCATACGACGATGGCGGCAAACGCTATACAGAAATATGCATATCTGCTGCCTAACAACAAGTTCCTGTATTACTCGTTCCAGATGGCCAAGTACCATCATGAGAGGGTTGACGGGAACGGATATCCCGACAGACTGGCAGGTGCAAATATCCCGATACTTGCAAGGATACTGGCTGTTGCCGATGTTTACGACGGACTTGTTGCCGAGAGAAGCTACAAGAAGGCAAAGACGCATGAGGAAGCGTACAACATCATCACACAGGGTGCGGGTATTCAGTTCGACCCGCAGGTTGTGGCAGCGTTCCAGCGTGTACATAATGACCTTCGTGAAGCAACGAAGATGATCGCAATGCAGGTACAGCAGAACATGGCTATGT
>JAFZQP010000129.1 GCA_017620345.1 Lachnospiraceae bacterium | reverse complement strand
TACCGGATAGTTGATGCCGTATCCGCCGCACAGGTATGCGCACATACTTGCTTCTTCGATCGCTTCCGCTTCCGTCAGCGCCGTTGTAAAGAAGTATACGCCGACCTTCAGGCCTGCTGCCTTTGCACCCTTGATATGACTCTTGAAGTAAGGATCCTCGATCAGTGCACCTGTCGAAGCACCCCTGTATCCGCATCTGATGATAACGAAGTCCACACCCGATGCCTTGACCGAACTCCAGTTGATGCTCGGCTGATACTTCGATACGTCAATACCGAGAACTCCCGACCCGGTGTTGAGAGATCCGTCCGAATTGAATTCATACTCAACTCCGCCTATTATCTGGGTTCCGGTAACCTTCTCATGATCTTTCGTATAGTAATAGCTCTTGCCGTCTATGTTCTGCCATCTGGTGTACAGGAAGTCCGTAACTTTCCTGTAATACTTGGAGAAGTTTCCGCTCTTGTAATCCACATACTTGGCAAGTCTGTAAGAGCCGTCCTCATATACGTAAAGCGGATTCTTGTTCGAGTCATACAGCTGGGCTTCGTCTTTGTATTCCTGGCCCTTATAATCCGGATCTTTAGCCCCGCACCTGGTACATACTCCGTCCTTATAGTCATGTCCGAGTGCCGGTATCTCCTCGGTATACCAGTCATTTTCATCATCCGGATTCTTGAATGTCTTAGTTCCCTTTTCTGTACATGTGGCTTCTTTTGTAACCGTCTCCGTATATGTTTTCTTCTTCTCGGTATATGAAGGATCTGCTGCCCCGCATCTTGTACATTTACCGTTTTCAAATTTATGTCCCAATGGAGGGGTTACTTTTTCCGATCCGGCCTTTTCTTCTCCGCACTTACTGCACTTATCAACACTTACGCCTGTACTTTCGCAGGTTGCTTCTTTCTTAACAACGTTAGTGTACTCATGCTCACACTTTTTTTCTTCCTTCTGTTCTTCTTTCTGCTCGTCCTGCTTATTTTCACCTTCCGCATTTGCGGGATCCTGGCTTTCGTTCTCTTTTTTTTCTTCCGTCTCGTCGGCAACAACCCTCGGAGTGAGCCTGAGCGCTGCGATCCTGTCTTTTGCGAACAGTGACGCCGCGGAATCCGCAATATCCTCAAGCGCGCTGACGATCCTGCTTCCAAGCGACGCTATGACTTCCGTCTTGGACAGATCGACCGCTGCTTCTTCGTATGTCTCTCCGTTTTCTTCACTGCTGGATTCTACGAACTCAACAGTATCCTTGATAACGGGACCGGTCTCAACATCCGCCGCCTTGTTTCCGTTATCCTCGACAGCGGCATTGACCTCGCTCTCTTTCTTGATCTCATCCTTGATATTGGCGATGACCTTGTATTCGACTTTTGCCTTTACGCTTACCGTCTGTCCCACAGTCGGATAAACATATCCGGAAAGCGAATCGGAATCATTTATCGAAACGGAATAATCTCCGGCTGTCATGCCCGTGAGATGGATTATACCGTCTTCATCATCATCTTCGTAATCACTCTCGTTGTTCTTGCTGTCGGTGACCTTGATCCCCCACTTCACGCCCTTTACAAGCGTGTCTTCTTCATCGACAAGCTTTACTTTAAGGTCTTTTTCTACGCTCGTAAGGACAAGCGAGAGCATCTTACCCGACACTTCGCCCGGTTCACCGGCCGCTTCTTCCATCTCCACGTCTTCGGTTTCGAACGTGTCCGCATTGTATGCGATCATCGAAGCATCATCCGTGAACGTCGGAAGGCCTGCCATGGCATTTCGAAGGTTCTGTTCCCCGAGATACTCCGCATATACCGTTGTGGTCATGACCGAGGTTATGAGGATCACCACCGCCATCGCGACGCTTATCCACTGTACCGCAGACATGTTCTTCATCCTGTCGATGAAGGTCTGCTCATTCTGTTCTTTCTCGATCGCCTCATCGGTAACCGCAGCCTCGGGGACATTGTCGTATCTCCAGTTTGCGGATTTCTTGCGAAAATCGGAAGGACCGTCCTTCTTCGTCGGAAGGATGCCCATTTTCCTATACTTGTCTAGACCTTTGGCATGTCTGAACGAATCGTTCGGCTGTGCGACAGCAGCGTGTTTCCTGCCTTTTTTCTTTGGACGGGCCGCTGCCTGCTCGGGCTTGGATGTGCTTGCGGATTTGCGTTTTTTCTTTAATTCCTCGCTTCTGATGATGATCTTCTCATCGACAGATTTGCGTATAGCCTGTTCGGGATCATCCGACACGGGTGCGGCAGATTTCTTTTTCTTCTTTGCCGGTTTCTTATCGAACGCATAGAACGAATCCACGGCCTCCCTGACACCGTCCATGTCCGAAGTATCGACCTTGAGATCCTCGGATGCTATCTGGGAGATCGTCTCATTAACGATACTGCTCGACTCATCCTCAAGTTTTTCGGACAACTCGACCCAGTTGAGCTCGCTGCACTCTTCGGCCATTCTGCCGTCGTAATTCTTTTTCTTCATCTTTTACCCCTTATCTTTAAAACCCGTCTTCCCTCTCCGGCTCCCTCTTCCGGAAAGAGATCCTTACAGTCCGTTTGCCACGTCCAACAGATATTTCCCGTAATCTGTCTTAAGCAGCGGTTCGGCAAGTTTCTCCAATTGCGCTTTATCTATGAAGTTCCTTCGGTATGCTATCTCTTCGATGCAGGAAATGTACATCCCCTGGCGTTTCTGGAACGCCCTTACAAAATCCGCAGCATCTAGCAGCATCTCATGATTGCCGGTATCCAGCCATGCAAAACCTCTCCCAAGTGTCTCAACATAGAGATCTCCTCTTTCAAGATATGCATTGTTTACGGAAGTTATCTCTATCTCGCCTCTTGCCGAAGGCTTTACATTCTTTGCGATATTTACAACATCATTGTCATAGAAATACAATCCCGGCACCGCATAATTCGACTTCGGATGTTCGGGCTTTTCCTCTATCGAAATTGCCTTTCCGTTCTCGTCGAATTCAACGACACCGTATTCTTTCGGATCCCTTACATAGTAACCGAATATCGTGGCTCCGGTCTTTCTCGCGGCAACGCTCCTTAACACCTTGGAGAAACTCTGTCCGTAGAAGATGTTGTCACCGAGTATAAGTGCAACGGAATCATCCCCTATGAACTTCTCTCCGATTATGAACGCAACCGCCAGTCCTCTTGGGCTTTCCTGAACCGCATATGACATATTGAGC
>JAFZQP010000128.1 GCA_017620345.1 Lachnospiraceae bacterium | reverse complement strand
GCGACCGAGAAAGAGAGCTTTCCTCCCATTTCCTTAAAGGCATCATACTTGACTATACCGACTCTCTGGTATGTCTCACGAAGGTTCTCGATGATCTTTCTGATATCCTTTTTGCTCTTTTCCGTTGTGGCTTTGAGCTGACCGATATCGTTAAACAGAGTTCCTATTTCTTCCTCGAGACTCTCAGCTTTTCTTCCTTTCATGAACATCTGATAACTGACGTTAAGCTGATTGTATCTGACAAGGAGAAAGATGAGCAGGACCAGAAGTATAATTATCAGAACGAACATTATTATGATAGGTACTCCGGGATCCGATATTCCAATGCTGTCAAGTATTCCGTAATCCATACGATTGTTCCTCTCTTGATAAGGTGTTTATCCGAGCAAAAGATCCATGATCTTCTGAAGATCATCCTGGTTGTAGAAATCGATCTCTATCTTACCCATTTTATCACCTTTTGCGGTGATTGTGACTTTTGTTCCAAGACTTGCCTTAAGTTTTTCCTCTATATCATGGTACAGGGCTTCCTGTTTTTCGTTCTTCTTCTTAATAATCTTGGGCTTGTTTCTGTCTTTGACGATCTTCTCTATATCCCTGACGGACAGCTTTTCATCCATGACACGCTGGGCAAGTTCATACTGCTCGTCGGAATTGTCTATTGATAGTAACGCTCTCGCGTGCCCGGCAGAGATGAGATCCTCAACTATCATATCCTGTACCGATTCGGAAAGCTTCAGCAGTCTCATCGTATTGGTAATGGCTGTTCTGCTCTTTGATACTCTCTCGGCAAGTTCATCCTGTTTGTAATTATACTTGTCGATAAGATCCTTGTATGCCTTTGCCTCTTCAATAGGATTGAGATCCGTTCTCTGGATATTCTCGATAAGGGAAATCTCCGCGATCTGTTTCTCGGTATAGTCTCTTATGATGACCGGAACTTCTTTAAGTCCTGCCATCTTGGCAGCTCTCCATCTTCTCTCACCGGCGACTATCTCATAATAATCTCCGCGGTTGACAACAAGTATGGGGAACAATACTCCGTGAAGTTTTATCGAATCGGAAAGCTCCTGAAGTTCATCCTCATCGAATTTCTTACGGGGCTGATTACGGTTGGGCTCAACCTTTGTGATCTTAACTACCTGATCCGGATTAGCTGCCTTGACATTTTCCGTGGCGGGAGCTTTATCGTTAACCAGCACTCCCTTCGGGATCAGTGTATCAAGTCCTTTTCCAAGTCCCTTTCTTGCTGCCATCATGTTCCTCCTTTATGATATCAATTTCTGTTTTTCTTAATGAGTTCTTTTGCAAGATCGATATAGCTCTTGGCTCCGATCGATCTCGGATCGTAATCTGTTATGGGTTGTCCGAAACTGGGTGCTTCCGCAAGTCTGATATTTCTCGGAATGACCGTTTCAAATACATACTGTGACAGGTTTTCTTTTACGTTGTTGACTACCTGCTGGGACAAATTGGTCCTACTGTCAAACATCGTGAATACGACGCCCTCTATATTGAGTTCCGGATTTAATCTTTCCCTGACAAGGTTGATCGTATATATCAGCTGGCTGATTCCCTCGAGTGCATAGTACTCACACTGGATCGGTACAAGCACTGTCGATGAAGCGACCATCGCATTGACGGTTAATGTGTTGAGCGAGGGAGGACAGTCTATGATGATATAGTCATAATCGTTTATGACCCAGTCGACTTCCTCTTTTAATATGAATTCTTTCTTCTCGGTACCGATCAGCTCGATATCAGCTCCGGCGAGATTGACATTCGAAGGGATGACCGACAGATTCTTTCTGACATCCCGGATGATACAATCCTTAACGGAACAATCTCCGAGCATTAGTTCATATACCGTGTTCTCTGCGTTGTTCTTGTCAATACCGAATCCGCTCGTGGCATTTCCCTGTGGATCGCAGTCGATAAGGAGAGTCTTCTTTCCTTCTTTGGCCAGAGCCGCTGACAGATTAATGGCGGTTGTTGTCTTGCCTACTCCGCCTTTTTGATTTGCTATGGATATGATCTTTCCCATACTGTTACTCCCGATGTATTTCTATATAATATGTGTTCGTGTTCGATTATCGCACAGACATATTTCTTTTTCAATTAAGACATTTGAATTATTTTGTTTTTATTTTTGTTTAATATTTTGTTTCACGTGGAACTATCCAAGATATCGTCTTTGAATGTTTCACGTGAAACATCATCTTGTGGTCGGATAATAATGTGACAAATGTTTCACGTGAAACATTTTGAGAAACGCTTTACGAATATGCTCTTATAAGATCCTTAAGATCAGTAACAATATTCTTGATCTCGAGCTTTGCCCTTATGCCGTCATTACTCATGATCTTTCCGCAGAACTCAACCTTATGGCATACTCTTTCCACTTCATCGACAGGAACGCCGTTCGTAACAGAAGAGGACATCGGGGTATAATCCGGTTCTTCGTCAGCACCGTTCTCCTCGGCAAGATTCAGATCTTCTTTGATCCTTTCATTAGCTTCTTTGAACAGAGAAGCAACCGGATCTTTCTTATCCTCGATCACTTCCTCAACTTCTTTATCCTCATCAAGAAATGCAAAAGGATTACGGCTCTTGATCACGGTCGCACTGTCATCCTCGGATTCTTCTTTGAGATCTCCGCGAAGAAGGGACAAAACTTTACCGATCATCTCGGTCTTACCGGAATAATAACGGAGCTGTTTATCGGCATCCTTCTTTTCGCGTTCAAGAGTTTTCTTCTCGGATTCAAGCGCTTTGATCTTATCGGATGTACCGGTGGAAATATTTCTCGGAGAGAAAACACGAAAATCAACATCCTCATTTCTGCGGGATACCGTGATCTGCTGATCGAGTTCATCGATCTTCATGGCATGCTCATTGGATATCTCGGACAGACGTGCCTCCTCAACGGCAAATTCCTGTTCAAGCTTCACCAGAATATCACATGCATCGATTAAATCTTTACTTGTCATCTCGTTCTCCTATAAGGGATCCTTTGAGGGAGTCCCTGCTTTCCTCGGATATTTATTATCGGTACAGGCAACCTTATTAATAAAACAAAGCGATCGGTCATATTCGGTAAAAGGAATGGAATACTTTTCAACACGATCGACAGTTCCACACAATACACTTATGGCATTTTTTGCATCGGATAATTCTTCATCCACTGATGCACCTTTATAAGATACAAACACACCGCCCGGTTTAACAAAAGGCAAGCAGTATTCCGACAAAACCGACATGTTGGCAACAGCCCTTGATACGACAAAATCAAAACCTTCTCGAAACCGTTTGTCAAATGCAAGGTCCTCGGCTCTTCCGTGTACGGTAATTATATCATCAAGTTCAAGATCTTCCACAAGTTCATCGAGAAATCTGATCCTTTTATTTAGAGAATCGGCAAGAACAATGCTGCAACCGGGACACATGATACTGATCGGTACGCCGGGAAAACCTGCTCCGGTTCCGATATCAAGGATCCTTTTTCCGGACAGATCCGCATATCTGATAAGAGCAACACTGTCAGCAAAGTGTTTTATAAATACATCATCCTTTTCGGTAACGGCAGTCAGATTGATCTTTTCATTCCATGAGACCAGAAGCTTATAATATCTCTCAAACAGATCCATCTGTTTGTCACTGATCCGAATATTCCATTCTGACAGAATCTTAAAGAAGATATCCATATCGCAATATCACTTTCCGAGATAAACAAGAAGAACAGATATATCGGCGGGACTGACACCGGATATCCTTGAAGCCTGACCTATGGATATTGGTTTATACATATCAAGTTTTGAAGCCGCTTCAAGTCTCAATCCTTTGATCTTTGAATAATCAATATCTTCAGACAGCTTTTTGGCTTCGAGTTTTTTGAATGACTCTACCTGTTTTAACTGCCTGTCTATATATCCTTCATACTTGATATTGATATTCACCTGTTCCTTAACATCATCAGGAAGATCGGGCCTGTTTTCATCGATCGGTGCTATAAGATCATAATCAAGTTCCGGTCTGCATATCAGTTCCGAGAGAGGAGTTCCCGATTTTAACAGAGAACTGTCATTGGATCTGAGAAGTTCCTGAACCTTTGTATTGTTACCTACATATGTTGTCTTGAGTCTTTCAATCTCTTCCCTGATAAGTGACTCTTTCTTCTCGAGTGCCTTGATCTGATCCTCACTTATCAGTCCGACTTCATAACCTTTTCTCCGAAGTCTCAGATCTGCATTGTCCTGACGAAGTAGAAGTCTGTATTCCGAACGGGATGTCATCATCCTGTATGGTTCATGAGTCTCTTTCGTAACAAGATCATCGATAAGTACACCTATATATCCTTCCGATCTGTCTATCACAAGATAGTCTCTTCCAAGGCAGTACATCGCGGCATTGATCCCGGCGACGAGACCCTGTGCTCCGGCTTCCTCATATCCCGAACTTCCATTAAACTGCCCTCCGGCAAACAGCCCCCTGATCTTTTTGAACTCAAGTGTATGTTTTAACTGTATCGGATTGATGCAGTCATATTCGATTGCATATGCATTTCTGACAATCTTACAGTTCTCCAGGCCGGGAACCGTTCTGTACATCGCGATCTGAACATCCTCCGGAAGAGAAGACGACATTCCGGAAATGTACATCTCGTTTGTATGAAGACCTTCCGGTTCAACAAAGAGCTGATGTCTTTTCTTTTCCGCAAACCTTACGACTTTATCTTCGATCGAAGGACAATACCTCGGACCGGTACCTTCAATGACTCCGGCATATAATGGAGACCTGTCAAGATTGGCTCTTATTATCTTATGTGTTTCTTCATTCGTGTATGTCAGGTAACAACTGACCTGATCCCTGGTAACAGAATCCGGATCGGTTGAAAAAGAGAACGGAACAACTTTATCGTCTCCCTTTTGTTCCTCCATTTTGGAAAAATCGATCGAACGCTTATCAATCCGGGCAGGAGTTCCGGTCTTGAATCGGAACATCTCTATTCCGTTATCAATCAAGCTCTGCGTCAGATGATTGGCTGCCATAAGCCCGTTCGGTCCGGTATAAGTGATCGCCTCACCGCACAGACATCTTGCGCGAAGATATGTTCCGGTACAAAGTACAACTGCTTTTGCATAAAATGTACCGCCGGTGAATATCTTTACTCCCTTTACGGTTTCATCCTCAACGATCAGTTCGCATACTTCAGCCTGCTTGATCGTAAGATGATCCTGATTTTCCAGGACCTGCCGCATCGTCATTGAGTAATCGGCCTTGTCTGCCTGGGCGCGAAGTGAATGAACAGCAGGGCCTTTTGAGATATTGAGCATCTTGGACTGGATAAATGTCTTATCTATATTCTTACCCATCTCTCCGCCAAGTGCATCGATCTCTCTTACAAGATGCCCCTTTGAACTTCCGCCAATGTTGGGATTACAAGGCATAAGTGCTATTGAATTGACACTCACGGTAAATACGACAGTCTCCAGTCCTAGTCTTGCTGATGCGAGTGCTGCCTCACATCCGGCATGACCGGCACCTACAACTATAACATCGTATTTTTCCGTATATGTAGTCTCTATCATATTGACTCCATCAGTCAAAATTATTTACCCATACAAAACTTCGAGAAGATCTCTTCTATTACATCATCATCAACCTGTTCACCGATGATATTTCCAAGGGATTCATATGCTGCGGTAAGATCTATGGAATAGAAATCCTCAGGCATATTCTCGGTAATGCTCTTTGCCACACAAAGAAGAGAGCTGATCGCACGGCTTAATGCATCCTTCTGACGAGCATTTGAAATGAATATCTCATCGTTGTATTTAAGATATCCTTTCGAAAATTCATTTACAATGAATTCCTTCAGCTTATCAATACCGGTCTCATCCTTTGCGGATATCATGATGACAGGGTTGTTCGTATAACATGCTATCTCCTCGGGACCTATGATGCTACCGAGATCACTCTTGTTTAGGAGAATGACACATTTCCTGTCATTTTTTTTGATGAATGAGAGAATCTCCTCATCTTCGGAAGATATTGTTTCCGAAGAATCAACGACCATGATCACAAGATCGGCATCCTTGGCTATATCCATCGCCTTTTTGACACCTAACTGTTCAACGATATCCTCCGACTGCCGGATTCCCGCTGTATCAATAACATGAAGGAGCACACCTCCGATACTGATGTTCTCTTCGATGGCATCCCTCGTGGTTCCGGCTATCTCCGTAACGATAGCACGTTCCGATCCCGCAAGAATATTGAGAAGTGATGATTTTCCGACATTCGGTTTCCCGAGTATGACAGTCCTCACACCTTCGGAAAGCATTCTTCCGTCATCGAAACTGTCCGAGAGCTTTTCAAGCTCACGAAGTATATGAAGCAGTTTGACCGAAAGCTTTTCGGGATATCCCGTAAGATCGAAATGCTCCGGATCATCAAGTGCCGATTCTATAAATGCCGTTTCATACAGGATCTCTTCCCTGATGCCGGTGATCTTCTCATATAATGATCCGCGCAGCTGACTGACAGAATTCTTAAGTGCCAGATCGTTTTTGGAAGAAATGACATCCATAACCGCTTCCGCTTCCGACAGATCGATCTTACCGTTCAGAAATGCGCGTTTCGTAAATTCACCGGGCTCGGCAGGCCTTGCTCCGGAGCGGATGCACAGATCAAGTATCTTCTTCATCATCAGGATACCGCCGTGACACTGTATCTCCACGGTATTTTCACCGGTATAACTGAAAGGCTTCACGAATATGAGAAGAATGACTTCATCGATCACTGTGTCTTTGTCATGAATGTAACCGAAATGAGCCCGCCTGTTCTCATATTCAGCCAGGGCCTGTCCGTTTTTTTTGAGAAAAACAGAGGATGCAACTTTAAATGCATCCTCTCCGCTGATCCTGATTATTCCGATACCGGATGGTGTCATCCCCGTAGCAATTGCTGCTATAGTATCTGTATTCATATTATTTTACCGGTGTGATGATTACTTTACGGTAAGGATCCTCACCTTCCGAATGAGTCGTGACATATTTGTCATTCTGAAGTGCCGAATGTATGATCCTTCTTTCATAAGGATTCATCGGTTCGAGTGATACCGGATTCTTTGTTCTCTTTGCCTTATATGCAAGGTTCTTGGCAAGGTTCTCAAGAGTTTCCCTGCGTCTTGATCTGTAGTTCTCGGTATCTACCTTAACCCTGATGTATTCTTTGCGTCCTTTGTTAACCACGATGCTGGTAAGATACTGAAGCGAATCGAGAGTCTGACCTCTCTTTCCGATAAGAACACCCATGTCATCACCCGACAGTTCAATGTTCATCTCATTTTCAACAGTTTCAACCGCGATGTTGACATCCATGTTCATGGCCGCAAACACTTTTCCGAGGAATTCCTTAGGATCCGCTGCCGGAACAGCTGCTTCGGAAGCTGTTGATACCGCTTCCTCCTTAACTTCCTTCTTTGTCTCCTCGGCTTTGGGAGCTTCCTCCTTCGGAGCATTGGGATCGAACACCCTCGCCTTTATTATTGCGGGCTTTGCGGCAAACCCGAATATGCCACCCGTACCCTTTTCGATAACTTCATATTCAAGACGGTCACTTGTGATCGTAAACTTCTGGCATGCCTCCGTGATAGCATCATCAACTGTTTTTCCGGTAAATTCAATATATTCCATGATCTCCTCCGATTACTTGTTATTCTTCTCGTTAAACATCTTTACCATATTTGCCTTTGCTGCAAGGCTTCCGGGCTTGACACCCTTGTTGTAGTATTCCGTGGACTTCTTGAGAGCTTCTTCCCTCTCTTCATTGGAAAGAGTGGAAGTGTGGCTCTTCTCCGAAAGAGTCTTTGTTGACATCCTTGCCGCGGAATTAAGTGCAGCTCCGGTTACACCGCTCTTTTTTTCGATCTGCTTCTCAAGCTTTTCCTTGTTCTTTTCGATTATCGAATCAATATCCATCTTATCGATATGTTTATTGATGAATATCTGCTGCACGCTTCTGACTACGGCACCGGCTATCCAGTAGATACCCATACCTATAGGAAGCGAGAACACAAAGACAAGTGACATGAGCGGCATCATGATGTTCATTGATTTCATCGATGCAGCCATCGCATTGGACTTGTCATCATCCGAAGTTGCCGCCTGGGGCATGAGTTTTGTGTTGATCCACTGAGTGAGTGCCGAAAGAACAGGGATCAAAACAGCAGCGATCGCAAGCAGTTTGGAACCCGTTCCGAAGAATCCGTCTGTGATGTAATACTTAGGTGAGTTCGCGATGTTAAGGCCGATGAAATTGTTATACGTATCAATAAGGCCTTTGCTTATCACGTTTCCGGCATTATCAAAAGTACTGATGATATTCTGTCCGTTATACTGAAGACCTGACAGATCATAGTGCTTTGCCAGAGTGAGCATATCCGAAGACGACACTTTATTGAGTACATCGATGATCCCGTTTGTGATGTCACCGCTCTCAAAATTCTTGCTGTACTGGGATACCGCTGAAGCAACACTTTTAAGCTCATCCGCATTGGCATTGATTATGAACTGTCCGCCATCCTGACTGACGATCTTTTCGGCAAGAACCCTGAAAGTATTTCCTACCTGTGTAACATAAGCGGGAATTGAATAGATAACACGATAAAGTGCAAACAGTATAGGCATCTGAATGATCAGCTGAACACAGCTTCCGGAAGGAGATACGCCGTATTTCTTATAAACGGCCTGCGTCTCTTCATTCATTGCCGCCATTGATGCCTGGTCTTTCTTTCCTTTATATTTTGCCTGGATCGCCTGAATCTCCGGATTCATCTTGGCAGAAAGCTTCGAGAACTTCTGCTGTTTGATCGTAAGAGGCGTCAGCAAAAGATAAATGACAATAGTAAACAGTATGATGGCCAGGGCTGCATTCGGAAAATTGATCTTGTCAAGAATAAAGAATATCTTGTCAAGGATCCATCCGAGAACTATAGCGATCGGCCCAAGGATCTTACCGTCATACTGTGTCAAAATCACACCGTACAAAATATGTTCCTCCTATAAATTACAGGGAATTAAGGGACAGGATCGTAACCGCCTTTTGAAAAGGGATTACAGCGAAGTATTCTCCACAAGGCAAGAAGGCTCCCTTTTAAAGGGCCCCACTTTTCTATCGCCTCATAGCCATACTCCGAACAGGATGGGAAATAAGGACATTTTGTTCTCTTTAAACCTGATATGTATTTCTGATAAAATCTGATACCTGAAAGAAGAAATCTTTTCATCAATATCATTTATCTCAAACAAACCTTATTTATTCTCATCAAGTGCATCAGTGCACTCTCAATATCTCTGTACTTAATACCCTTTGCGCCCGTTCGCGCCAGGACTACGATGTCCAAACCACTATTGAACATCTCTTCGTGTAGCCTGTAACTTTCTTTAACACATCTTTTGAAATAATGTCTGTATACGGAGTTTCCGACTTTTTTACTTATCGAAACTCCCAATCTGTTCTTTTCCGATCCGTTTTCCCTGACATACATGACCAGATAACGATTGGCTTTCGATCGGCCTTCCTTATAAACTTTTGAGAAATCCGAACTGCTTTTTAATCCTTCGGTAAAAATCATACGACCGGCCTACAGAAAAAAAGGCCACAATTTGTGGCCCTTATCGTTTATGCTGATAAAACTTTTCTACCCTTTGCACGTCTGCTCCTTAAAACTTTGCGTCCGCCGGGAGTACTCATTCTGCTTCTGAAGCCGTGAACTTTTGCTCTCTGTCTTTTTTTAGGCTGAAATGTCATCTTCATAACCGCAAACACCTCCTTTTCATACAAAATAACGTATGTCTGTCGGAAAACGTCAATCCATATTCTATTAAAAGCGACAATCGTTGTCAAGAAAAAATACTTGTATAATAAGGCTTTTTCCTATGTCAGTATACATAATTTTTCCACATATTGTGGATAATTAGTGGATAAATCAAAAATACAATGTGGATAACCACAACATATATAACCTTATCATTTATATTTTCGGAACTGTTTTTGTTCATAAACGTGAAACATATTTGTTGATAAAAAAATCTCATATTTTGCCCAAATTTTTAAAAATCACTCATAAATGGCAAAAAACCGGCCTATACTAAATTTAGTGGATTTATACCCTAAATTTGTTTGAAATATAGCCTATTTTGTAGTAAACTATCTAAGTGTGGCTTTAATGATAATGTATCAGGCACGGAGAATCATGAGATGAACGAACTCGCTTCAAAATGGGACGAGATAAAAGAATCAATAAGGATCGAATACGAAGTAAGTGATCTTGCATATAATACCTGGATAGCTCCTCTTAAGCTGGGAGATATGAAAGATAATACCGTCTATATCAAAACACCCAAAGAGCTT
>JAFZQP010000127.1 GCA_017620345.1 Lachnospiraceae bacterium | reverse complement strand
GGATGATCAGGATTATGCCGTAACCATCGTAACTATCCATAGCATACATGTTATCATCCATATATATCGTGGATTCATATTCCGTTCCGTCCTTGAAATGGTTTATCAGCGTATAGGACATCCTGCCGTTCCTGGCGACAAGTTCTTCAAAAGTATTCTCACCATAAATTTCTGTAAGAAGCGATGCATCTCCTGTCTTACCCTGCCCCGGAGCATCAATGTTGATATTCAGGGAACACCCTGTAAACGCCAGGAGCAGTCCCACTAACATCATAACCGTGATAAACTTTCTTTTCATAAATTCGCGCCTCCCTGAATTATTTATTCCAAATTATGGAAATCATCTGAAACAGCAGTGCATATATGCAAAAATTTTATCATGGGCAGGGGTGGTTTTCAATAAACGGCACCTAAAAAAATACATTGACACTCATTTGCATAAAATGCATAATTCTTGTATAAATTTTGATTTTCTCAGGAGAGGAGCCAACAAAAATGAAAAATACCATAAAAGGAAGACTCACACTGGCCGTGATCCTTATCGTGATACTCGCGATGGTCATATCCACTGCCATTATAGTCGGATCATCAAGCAAAAAACTCACCGGAGAATTAACGGATGAGCTTCAGATCAACGCCGACAAATATGCCAACTCCATCAACAGCTGGATAGAGATGGAAAAAGGCTTAAACGCTGCCGGTGCCGCCGCTTTTACCGCTCTTCCGGACGCTTCCTATAACAGGCAGCACATCCAGAGCATCGTCACAACAGAAGCGGAAGGACACCCGGAGTTACTCAACCTCTATTATGGTATGGAAGATAAACAGCATATTCAGATGGACCCGAATGCCGTTCCTCCCGAAGGATATGATCCCACCGCGCGAGGCTGGTACAAGGCTGCCAAGGCTGCGGGAACGACCATCGTCACCGATCCCTACATGGATGTACTCATAGGCGGAATGTGTATTACTATCGCTACCCCGGTATACAGAAACGGCGAACTTGCAGGAGTACTTGGTGCTGACTTTACTCTCGACTATATCTCGGATGTTTTGAACAGTATCCCTTATGTTGACGGTGAATACGGATTCCTTGTCGATGCAAGCGGTAATTATATAATGCATGAAAACAAGTCATATCTTCCCGGTGAAGACACAGCCACAGCCGTATCTTCCGTAATGCCCGGGATCTCATCCCTGATATCCTCTCCCGGAAGCGGAGTTATACTTACAGCCGACTACGACGGAGAGAAAAACTATATGGCGACATCCAAGATAACCGGCTGCGGATGGTCATTAGGTCTTGCTCTTCCGAAAAGCAACGTAAGCGGTACGACATATCGCCTTATCATCACTGCAATCCTCATAGCAGTTATAGCCATAGCTGCTGTCATATTCATAATGACGCGGCTTATCGGTGCACAGCTTGCTCCCATGGAGGATATGAAAGTCTTTGTAAAAGAGAAAGTCATAGGCAACGAAAACATAAAGAAGACAAATACCGAAGTCGATGAGATCAGATATCTCCTGTCCGAACTTGAAAGCCGTGTTATAGATACAATTCACAGGACAAAAGATGAATCCCAGCTCATCAAGGATAAAATGACATCAGCGTCAGATAAGATAAACGGAATAAACTACAGCATTTCCGAGATAAACGAAGCGATGCAGCGTACGGAAGGCGGAATTGAGACTCAGACCGTTAGCATCAGAAACATCGAAGAGATCTGCTCTGACGTAATGGAGGCAACGGAAACTTTTGCCGATGACACAAGGCAGATGAACGCTAAGACCGGTGAGATAATCGAAAGAGTCAAAAACATGGTACCCGAGATACTTGCGAACAAGAATCATGCCGTCGAAGTGACAAACCAGACCAAAGCCGAACTTGAAGAAGCACTCAAGGGCATCCAGGTTATCGAACAGATCGTTAATGTCGCAAGTGCGATACAAAGCATTGCAAACCAGACCAACCTCCTTGCACTTAACGCTTCGATAGAAGCAGCGCGTGCCGGTGAAGCAGGGCGCGGATTTGCAGTCGTAGCTGATGAGATCAACAGTCTGAGTACTACAACAGGAAATGAGATCGACAAAGTCAACGCACTTACAAGCGAAGTTACAGCCAATGTAAAAGCGCTTTCCAAAGTAAGCAACCAGATCATTGCTTTCCTTACGGAAAATGTACTTAAGGATTACGATAATCTTGAAACGCTTGCAAACAATTACATGGAGGATGCAAATTACTACAGTGAGATAAGCAAAGGTCTCGGATCCGGTGCAGCAAGAGTAAGCACGGCTGTAACAGATATAAACAAAGTGCTCGAAAAGATCAGTGTGGCTCAGCAGGAGCTCGGCGATGCCGTACACGATATTTCCGGCAACATGCAGTCTATCACTGAATCGAGTTCAAATGTATCCATAGAAGCAAATGAAGTCATGGACAGCATTTCAACTCTGCAGGATACTACGCATCGATTCAATATGTAGTTCTATTATGTCTCTTTCGGTTATCATAAAAAAAACACTGCCCGATTTCGTCCTGGATGTGGCTTTTGAAAGTGACTCAAAACGCATCGGGATCCTCGGGGCCAGCGGATGCGGCAAAAGTCTTACCCTCAGATCCATAGCCGGGATAATAAAACCCGACGATGGTCGGATCAGTTTCAACGACACCGTATGGTTTGACAAAAACAGGAAAACCAATGTCCGGACCGCAAAGCGTAACGTCGGTTATCTGTTCCAGAACTACGCGCTCTTTCCAAACATGACTGTCGAAGAAAATGTGGCAGCCGCCCTCCACGGTGCCGGAAAGAACGCCGCCGGTAAACGTTCATTACCGGAAATACTGGAGCGTTTCGAATTGTCCGACATAAAAGATCACCGGCCGGATGAGCTCTCGGGAGGCCAGCAGCAGCGGACAGCTCTTGCAAGGATAATGGCCTGCGATCCGGGACTCCTCCTCCTTGACGAACCCTTCTCGGCCATGGACACATTCCTGCGTGAGGGGATGAGGCTTGAACTTATCAGGCTCCTCGATGAATATGACAAAACCGCCATTATCGTTAGCCACGACCGTGATGAACTGTACCAGATGTGCGATCATATGATACTCATGGATAATGGACGGATCATAGGCGCGGGAGCAACCCGTAAGATCTTCGAGCATCCCGGAACACCGGCCGTGGCAAGACTTACCGGATGCAAAAACATAAG
>JAFZQP010000003.1 GCA_017620345.1 Lachnospiraceae bacterium | reverse complement strand
GCCTGAAGACCTTCTCCGATAGCTGCTGCAGCTTCAGAAGCCTTACGGCAGTTCTTCTTTATAGCGATGGCAGCACCTACGGTGTATGCCCACTTAGCGTTCTCGAAACAGATGGGCTGAATGCCTTCGATAAGGTGATATACGTCAATACCTGCTTTGTCGCAGATCTCTTTACATTCTTCGATGGATGAGATCCCGTACTCTTTGAGCTTAGCAAGGATCTGGGGCTCTCTTCTCTCATATGATTCAAATAATGCCATTGTCTTTTCCTCCTTACTTAATCTCTTTATCTGTTCTGGGATCGATGAGTTTGACAGCATCAGCTACGCGACCGTACTGTCCGCTTGCCTTTTCAAGGGCAACCTTGGGATCCTCGCCGCCTTTGATGAAATCCATCATCCTGCCGAAGTTAACATATTTATATCCGATGATCTGATCTTCTTCGTCAAGTGCAACAGCTGTGATATAACCTTCTGTAAGTTCAAGATATCTGGGCCCCTTCTTAAGTGTACCGTATGTTGTACCTGTCATGGTACGAAGTCCCTTACCGAGATCCTCAAGACCGGCACCGATCGGAAGACCTTCCTCTGAAAATGCCGACTGTGAGCGGCCGTATACGATCTGAAGGAACAGCTCTCTCATAGCCGTATTTATCGCATCACATACAAGGTCGGTGTTAAGTGCTTCAAGGATAGTAAGACCGGGAAGGATCTCAGCTGCCATAGCTGCCGAATGAGTCATTCCCGAGCATCCGAGAGTCTCAACGAGAGCCTCCTGAATGATACCGTCCTTTACGTTAAGTGAAAGCTTGCAGGCACCCTGCTGAGGTGCACACCAGCCGACACCGTGCGTGTAAGCGGAGATATCTTTTACTTCTTTAGCCTTTACCCATTTAGCTTCTTCGGGTATAGGAGCACAGCCGTGATGAACGCCCTGTTTAACCGTGCACATTTCTTCAACTTCTTTTGAATAGATCATGCGAAATTACTCCTTTCAGTTTATATAAAGAATACCTTATCTATTTTCTCACAAACATGTGAAAAAATCCATATCATTTTTTTGACGAGGCCGCTGTTTTCTTTGTGTAATATCCCGCCGATCTTGAAAACATATTCCTAAGTGTTGCCTGATTATTAAGATCCCTGACATAGTTCGTACGTCTGGCCACATAGTCGTTGAGTTTGGTCATGTATTCGTCAGGCGGAAGCTCTCCTTCCGCAACCATCGTCAGGCCTTTTTCCCAGCTCGCGGTAAGTTTCGGATCAAGAAGGGCCTTTATCGACAGGTCGACCGCATCATAAACCATTTCGCCGAGCTGCGACGGCGTGATGATCTGTGTCTTTTTGTTATAGGAAAGATACTTGATCTTACCGAGCTTTTCAAGTATACCCGGGCGTGTTGCGGCGGTTCCAATACCGCTTCCTTTTATCTGTGCACGCAGTTCCTCGTCTTCGATGAGCTGTCCCGCGTTTTCCATCGCAAGCATCATTGTACCCTGTGTATAGCGCTTCGGCGGGCTCGTTTCACCTTCTTTTATGTCAAAATCATTTATCGCGACTTTGCTTCCCTTCTTCAGCTTTTTCAAACGTTCCAGAAATGCGGAATCTATCGTGATATCATCACTTTCTTCAGCGTTTTCTTTATCTTCGGTATCTTCTTTAGAAGTACTTTTATCCTTCCAGTATGACGGCCTGTTCATTGAAAGAAATCCTTCGGTCTCGAGAACTTTGAATCCCGCAAAGAACTTCTCACCTGCGATATCCACTGTCAGCTTTACATTCTGATAAACAGCCGCGGGATAAAATATCGCTAGAAAACGTCTTACGATAAGCTCGTATATCCTCGCCGAAGTATCCGAAAGAGATGAAAGAGCACCAAATCCCTGCCCAGTGGGGATGATCGCATAATGATCCTCGATGAGTTTGTCATTTACATACCTTGTCTTTGCGATACCTTCATACGACTTCGTATCTATAACATGTTTTGCGATATCGCTGGCAGGCCTGTAATTGATGAGCCCCTTTATATTCCTGTCGATCTCTTTTGCAACAGCGCTGGAAAGGACCCTGGCATTTGTCCTCGGATATGTGGTGAGTTTTTTCTCATACAGTTCCTGCGCAACATTTAATGTATCCGACGGACTGATCTTGAAGTATTTGGAGCAGTCAGCGGCAAGTTCTGTAAGGTTATACAGATAAGGCGGGTTCTTTGTCTCCTTTTTCTTCTCGGTCTTATCAAGAGTCCCGGTCATCTGCGAGTTTTCCTTAAGTTCTGTCACCATCGCTTCGGCATCGATTTTGTCAAGAAAACCGTTATCCTTATATAGCTTCGGGGACATAAAGTATTTACTGCCCTCTACTGCTTTCCAGTTCGCACGGATAGCTGTTTCATCTATATCACAGTCTGCGGCGACACGATAGAACGGAGTCTTTACAAAATCACGTATCTCACGCTCTCTTCTGACGACCATTCCGAGTACGCATGTCATCACACGCCCTACAGCAACAACCGAATACTTTTCTCCGAGAAATGATGCAATTGTATCTCCGTACTTAAGAGTCAGCGCCCTGGAAAAATTGATGCCCATGAGATAATCTTCCTTGGCTCGAAGATATGCACTGTCTGCGAGACTGTCATATTCCGATATCGGTTTTGCATCCTTTATCCCGTTCCTTATGGCTTCTTCGGTCTGAGAATCGATCCATACACGTTTTTCGGTCTTGCCTTTTACGTTTGCCTGTTTCGAAACCAGCCTGTATATGTATTCTCCTTCTCTTCCCGAGTCGGTGCATACATAAATGGTTTCCACATCTTCGCGGTTGAGCAGTGAACTTACGATACCAAACTGTTTCGCAGCGGATTTTATCACCTCGTATTTATACTCTGAAGGTAAAAAAGGAAGTGTAGCAAAGCTCCACTTCTTGTATTTGCTGTCATAGGCATCAGGATAACTCATCGTGACAAGGTGCCCTACGCACCAGGTGATGATACAGTTCTCGGATTCGAGATACCCGTCATATGATTTTGTCTTAAGCCGTAAAGCCTCGGCAAATTGTCTTGCTACGCTTGGCTTCTCGGCTATGAATACACTTTTGGGCAAGCGGGCCCCTCCTATCTGCAAAACCTATATCATTTTCTCCAGGAACGCTTTCAGGCGCTCATTCTTAGGATTTTCAAAGAAGTTCACGGGATCGTTCTCCTCAAGAAACTGTTTGTCGGCCATGAACAGTATCCTGTTTGCGACCTCCCTTGCAAATGCCATTTCATGTGTAACAACGATCATCGTCATCTTATCCTCGGCAAGTTCACGCATTACTTCAAGAACTTCGCCGACCATTTCGGGATCGAGAGCGCTTGTCGGTTCATCAAACAGCATAACATCGGGCTCCATACAAAGAGACCTTGCGATAGCTATACGCTGCTTCTGACCGCCCGAGAGCTGGTTGGGATAAGAGTTTGCCCTATCCTCGAGCTTGACTCTTCGAAGGAGTCTTATCGCACGTTCCTGCGCTTCTTCCTCTGATACGCCCTGAAGCTTCATTGGTCCTATAGTAAGATTTCCCATAACGCTAAGGTGCGGGAACAGATTAAACTGCTGGAAAACCATACCCATCTTCTGTCTGTGCTTATCAATATCAACCTTCCCGTCAAGGATGTTGTCTCCCTCAAAATATATCTCGCCTGATGTTGCTACTTCAAGACGGTTCAGGCATCGAAGGAAAGTGCTCTTACCGGCACCGGAAGGCCCGACGATAAAGGCAACATCACCTTCATAAAACCTGACATTGATATCTGACAGGACCTCTTCTTTTTCATATTTTCCTCTGCTGAACACCTTACACAGGTGTTTGACCTCGATAAGAGGCGTTCTTGTATCAGTGGTCACTGTTTTTCAGGTTCCTTTCAAGTTTCTTGACAAGGCTGTCAAAGATCAGTACGAAGAACAGATATATCGCTGCTGCCATCAGGAGCGGCGCGAATGCCGAGTATGTCTGACTCCTTATGATATCAGCACCTCGCGTCAGATCATCCATTGCGATATAACCTGCAACCGATGTTTCTTTCAACAGTACGATCATCTCATTTCCGAGTGCAGGAAGAACGTTTTTTATAGCCTGCGGCAGGATGAAATACAGCATTGTCTGCGTATAGGAAAATCCCAGAGAAAAGCCGGCTTCAAACTGTCCTTTGTCTATCGACATTATACCCGCACGGATTATCTCTGCCACATAAGCTCCGGAATTAAGCCCAAATGCAATAAAAGCAACGAGTATTTTGGGTACGTTAACGGATGCAAAAATGACAAAATACACGATCAGGAGCTGCAGCACCATCGGCGTACCGCGGATGACCGTAATGTAGAGTTGTGCGATAAGGTTTGCTATCTTCCACTTACCTGTACGGTCATGCGTAGTTCTGATATATGCAAGGAAAAATCCCAGCAAAATACCCACCACGACCGCGACGATCGTGATGAGTATCGTGTTTTTCAATCCTGACAGAAGATACATATATCTGTCATCTTTTATAAAATTGAGATAAAAATTCTCTTTGAAGCTCATTATTATTCAGCCGAGATGTATTTATTGATTATCTTATCGATCTCACCCGAGTCCTGAAGTTTCTTAAGTGATGCATTGATCTTATCAAGAAGTTCAGTATTCTCTTTTGCAACACCTATTGCATACTCTTCAAGAGTAAACTCCTCGTCGATCATCTTGAGCTCATCGCTGTCATTAACAAATACCCTGGCAGGCTCCCTGTCAACGATGACTGCATCGATCTTGTTCTGGGTAAGTGCGTTGATCGCTTCAAAATACTTGGAATAACGCTCTATCACAGCATCTTCTATATCACCGGCATAGATATCTCCCGTTGTTCCGATCTGAACTCCGATCGTCTTTCCCTTAAGATCGTCAGGGCCCGTAATGGTCGAATCGGTCTTAACAACGATAACCTGCGCAGCTTCCGTATAAGGTACAGAGAAGTTGATGTTCTGCTTCCTGTCCTCGGTAACAGTAAGACCGGCCATAGCGATGTCGGCCTTGCCTGACTGAACCGCAGCAATGATAGAATCAAAAGCCATGTCTTCTATAACAAGCTCAAGCCCAAGGTCATCGGCGATAAGCTTGGCGATCTCGGGATCGATACCGATTATATCTGTTCCATCAACCGATTCATACGGAGGGAAAGCAGCATTGGTAGCCATTACAAGCTTACCGGATGATGCCGAACCGCATGCACAAAGGCTCATCGTAATAGCCAGAGCCAATAAAGCAACTATTGTTTTTTTCATGATATCATCCTCCTCATAAGTAGAATCAAAGAAAACACTTAACTAATTTATCATCATACGCCCTGCATGTCAACGAACCCTTTGCCATCGGACAGGTCCACGATGTTCAGTCCCTCGATCTCTTTATTCATGGCTGTGAGTTTCTGATCGAACCCGTTTGCTGAAAACAGCCAGATATTTTCACACATAAGTCTGTTCTTTCTGATTGAAGCAGCCACAAGTTCATAAGTTGAATGGTTCATTGCAGGCTGTGAGAATTTACATGTGCATGCGATAACATTTCCGCCTGCCGCAACTATAAGAAAATCGATAACGCCTTCCTTATCGAAAAACTTATCGACAGAAGTAAGCTTAAAACTCAGTCTTCCGGCGAGTCCCAGCTGTCTTATATAGTCCATGCAAAACAGCGGATAAACTTCCTCACAGAAAGCACCCATGTTTTTTTCGATATACTTTTTGTAAAACCTGTCCGGACCGAGCACCGTAAGCGATGATATATGGCAGAACACAAACCTGTAGTAAAATCTTACGATACGGTCCTTTATCTCATATATTGATGTCGCAGCCTTCTCTACTATCCCGTATTCGATAAGAGTCTTTAAATATACAGACAGTTTGGCCCTGTCAATATCCATCTTCCTGTGTATATCATTCAGTTTGTTAACGCCGGACGCCAGATACACGAGGATCGAATTATAAACAGCCGGCTCCCTTATCTCCTTTGGCAGAAAACTGTTTGCATCAAAATATATATCCGACCAACTTTTCAGATGATCGATAATTACATCTTTTGCGGTAGTCTTGCCGGTTATATTGTTATATAACGCGCCTTTACCACCGAGGATCGAATATATCCCCACAACTTCAGAAAATGGCATGGTGGCAAAGTTCTTACAAACGAGTGCAGGGGTGAGATCGTTCGATTTAATAACGCCTGATATTTCAGAGGACCGTCTTCCTATCAGACGGATCATATCATTTTCGACCCACCGGATGTCATCAGACACAAGAAGAAACATGGCCGAGCCAGGCCTGCATCCTTTGAACAGCATATTTGTAAAGAAGTTTATCAGTGTGGGATTTTCCCTGACAAGATATTGAAAATCATCAAAAACGACGATCGTTTTGCTGTCTGTCCTTGCATTGATATATGAGATTATCATCTTCTCATAATCTTCGTTGGGAAAGATCAGTGACTTGGTCTGATCGTATATCTCTCCGGCGAACAGTTCTTTCTGCGTGATGTTACGGACCGGACAAGCTTTATAATACAGACATTCCTTGTCCTTTATAAGATCGGATATGATCTCAGACAGCCCCGAAGAGCGCTGTCCATACAGAAGCGCTATATCGTTTGAACTTCTGTCATAAATATCCTGTAAGAAACGTAAATCCTGATGTTGATACATATTTTAGATTATGGGATCTGCCTGATAAGGATCTTTTCGAATTCTACCTTGCTGACAGGCTTGCCGAGAAGGTATCCCTGGATTATATCGATATCCCTCTCACGAAGATAGTTAAACTGTTCTTTTGTCTCAACACCTTCGGCAACGGTCTCGAATCCGAGCTTCTGCGCCATTTTGATAACACTTTCGTAAATGATACCTGAACTGTCATCCTTGAGTGCCGTCTCGATGAACGATCTGTCTATCTTGAGGGTATCGATAGGAAGCTGCTTTAAGTATGACAGTGAAGAATACCCCGTGCCAAAATCATCGAGGCTGACTCTCATTCCCAGCCCTCTGATAGTCTTGATCTTGTCTATTACATCCTCAAAATTATTGATAAATACCGACTCCGTGATCTCAATCTCAACAGATTCCGGATTGACACCGTACATATTGACGGTATGAGCCAGGTTATCGACAAAGTTTTCTTTTTCAAGAGAAACTGCAGAGATATTGATGGACAGGATCATAGGAATATGGTATTTATTGCGCCAGTCGCTCATTGTCCTAAGTGCTTCTTTTAATACAAAATTCCCTATAGGAATGATCGCGCCGTTCTTCTCAGCGATAGGTATGAATTCCGAAGGAGTCGTGATAAAACCTTCACCCTCGGGATCAGGCCAACGGATAAGCGCCTCGGCTCCGCGAAGCTTACCGTCTGCCGCAAAGTACTGCGGCTGGTAGTACAACTGGAATCCTTCTGTTTCAATGGCTTCCTTGAGCTGTTTTTCAACGGAAACGTTCTTGATGAACTTATTAAGTATATCGAGTTCGAAGTACTGTATGCCGTTCTTTCCGCGCTCTTTTGCCTTGTACAGAACGATCTCAGCATTTTTTACAACCTCAAGGGCAGTCCTTCCTGCATCGGGATATTCGGCAACACCGCATGATACCGTGAACATCAGCTCCGTTTTGTTCGTGAGCATGAACGGATGGCGGAGTCGCTCCATTATCTTGCGATAGATGACATCACAGCTTCTCTGCCCGCACGGATTATATATCGCAACAACAAAAACATCGCTTCCGAAACGTCCGACGATAACATCCTCGGAATTAAATTCCTTGAGATACTGTCCGAATTCCTGCACCAGTTCATCACCGAACAGGAGTCCTATAGAGTCGTTGATCTTCTTGAAATCATCGATATCAACGAACATGATCTCGACGCTTGTCTCTTCGCTGTCGGCCTTCTCGCACATATCGCGGAATTTCCTGACGAAGTAATTCCTGTTATATACACCTGTAAGCGAATCATAAAAAGCAAGATATTCGAGCTCTTCGGAGTTCATCTTGATCTTCGTGATGTCTTTTATAGATATGATCTTCTCAACCGGCTTCTTATCGTCATCGTAGGTAACATTGGCAAAACAACTGAGCCAGTATCGCTTATTACGGCTCCTTACCTCGATCTGATCAGTCTCAAGCCCGTCTCTTTCGATCTCCAGCATATGGATACGGAACAGATCCTGATCCTCTTCAAACAGGAGATTTAGCATATATGATTCGTCATAAGGATGATTGGCGATCTTCTCACCGACCATATCATCCCACGGACCTACAAGATCAACCTTGGCAGGCTGTGATCTGTAATCAAAATACATGAAAAGCGTACCGGAACATTCAGCTATGTGCCGGTACATCTTCTCACTGTTCATGAGTCTTTCATTAAGTGCTGTCAGCAGATCGACCTGATACTTTAAATCTTCCATAATTTCGGATTAAGCCTTAGCGGTTATATACCCCTTTGCCTTTAGCAGTTCCGCGCAAAGGACCGCACCGCCTGCGGCACCTCTTACGGTATTATGTGACAGACCTACAAACTTAAAATCATAGACTGTGTCTTCACGAAGACGTCCGATGGATATACCCATGCCGTTTTCGTAATCGACGTCAAGCTTAACCTGCGGTCTGTTCTCTTCTTCCATATATCTGATAAACTGCTTGGGAGCAGACGGAAGCTTCAGCGCCTGCGGCTCTCCCGAATAGTTTACAAGTTTTTCGATAAGCTGTTCTTTTGTGGGTTTCTTTTTAAATTTAACAAATACAGAAGCCGTATGACCGTTGAGGACCGGAACTCTGATACACTGACATGTGATCACAGGGCCGTCTGCCTTTACGATCTTGTTGCCTTCAATATGTCCGAGTATACGAAGAGGCTCCTGCTCTGATTTTTCCTCTTCACCGCCGATGTACGGGATAACGTTCTCTATCATCTCGGGCCAGTCCTTGAATGTCTTACCTGCACCTGATATAGCCTGGTATGTCGATGCAACGACTTCATAAGGTTCAAACTCTGCCCATGCAGCAAGAGCGGGCGCATAGCTTTGTATCGAGCAGTTGGGTTTGACGGCGATAAAGCCTCTCTTTGTTCCAAGACGCTCGCGCTGTGCCTTTATGATCTCGATATGATCCGCATTGATCTCTGGAACGACCATCGGCACATCATCCGTCCAGCGATGTGCGCTGTTATTTGACACAACGGGTGTTTCAGCCTTTGCGTACTGTTCCTCTATCGCACGGATCTCATCCTTTGTCATGTCAACGGCAGAAAATACGAAATCCACATTTTCTGTGACTTTTTCAACCTCATTAACATTCATGACAACGATATCCTTTACCGCTTCCGGCATCGGTGTTGTCATCTTCCATCTGTCTCCGACGGCATCAATATATTTCTTGCCTGCACTTCTCGGGCTGGCTGCTATTACAGTCACTTCAAACCAGGGATGGTTTTCAAGAAGAGATATGAATCTCTGTCCGACCATTCCGGTTCCGCCAAGAATACCAACACGTAATTTTTCACTCATAATATTCTCCTCCTTAATCATAAGGGTTATCAGATCCCATCAAGAAAATCATGTGCCGACACTATATACTCTCTCATCACAGCCTGTGCCGGTCCGCCCTTCGTCAAACGCTTGTCTACGCATGTCTTAAGACTTATCGCATCATATATATCCTCATCAAAGTATCCGCTGATCTTCTTAAGTTCTTCAAGGCTGCATTCCTCGATGGATTTTGAATTTGTGTCACAGTATATCACAATCTGCCCGATAATTCCATGTGCATCTCTGAAAGGTACTCCCTTACCCACAAGATAATCCGCCGCATCGGTAGCATTTGTAAAGCCTTTCATCGCAGAATCGGCCATTATATCCTTATTAAAAGTCATGGTAGAGAGCATTCCCGTAAACAGTTCAAGGCATGAGCTGACCGTATCCATCGCATCAAAAGCCACTTCCTTGTCCTCCTGCATATCTTTGTTATATGCGAGCGGAAGCGATTTCATAACTGTAAGAAGTGACATCAGATCCCCGTATACCCTTCCGGTCTTACCTCTTGTAAGCTCCGCGATATCGGGATTTTTCTTCTGAGGCATGATACTCGAGCCCGTAGAGAACGCATCATCGATATTTACAAACCTGTATTCGTTGCTGTTCCATATTATGATCTCTTCGCAGAACCTCGACAGATGCATCATTATTATCGAAAGAGCCGACAGATATTCTATCAGATAATCCCTGTCAGACACGGAATCCATTGAATTGGCTGTTGGTGCGGTAAATCCAAGCTCTTTTGCGACCATATCGCGATCAAGCGGATAAGTTGTCCCGGCCAGAGCACCTGCTCCGAGCGGACAGTAATTCATTCTGTCGAATATATCGCACAGTCTCTCATGATCCCTTTTGAACATCTCAAAATATGCCGCAAAATGATGAGCTAAAGTTGTCGGCTGAGCCTTCTGAAGATGCGTAAAACCGGGCATATATGTATCCGTATTGTTTTCTATTATATCAAGAAGACATGCAAGAAGCTCTTTTACATGATATCTCATCTGGCAGATATTCCGCCTCGTAAACAACCTCATATCCAGAGCGACCTGGTCATTTCTGCTCCTGCCGGTATGCATCTTCTTGCCTGCATCCCCGATCCGGTCGATAAGGTTTGCCTCAACAAAGCTGTGGACATCCTCGTATTCGGAAGTGATCGCAAGTTTACCGGAATCGACATCAGAAGCGATAGACTCAAGCCCCGATATGATCGTCTTCATTTCGTCATCAGTAATGATGCCGCACTTTGCCAGCATCTTAACATGCGCCTTTGATCCTTCGATATCATCAGTAAAGAGTCGCTTATCAAAACCGATAGATGCATTAAAATCATATGCCTTCCGATCGGTCTCTTTTGTAAATCTTCCTCCCCATAACTGTGCCATATTGTTCTCCTTATACACAAACTGATGATAAAATAAGGGACATCGCTAATGCGATGTCCAAAGCTCCCGGCCGGATTCGAACCGGCGACCTACGCATTACGAATGCGTTGCTCTACCAGCTGAGCCACGGAAGCATATGTAGATAGAAGGGGCCCGATTCACGTAGTGAATTGGGAAGAGGTCTGTCTACACGACGAGCCCCCATCGCCGAAGGCGATCCAAATGGGCGAGTCTCCTTAAGTAGCGAGCGCCTAATAGATTATATTAAATCTTGCCTACTTATGCAAGGTATATTTACAGGAACCCAACGCAATCAAGTCAGTCAACATCCCAATCATCATCGTCATCGAATTCATAGTCATAATCCCAATCATCATCGTCTGCTACCTTTACGTCTTCCTTGAAATCGATCGGTTTATGATCTTTCTTCTTCGGTACCGGCAACGGATTAGGGATAGGCTTCGATGCCTTTACGGGTTCGGTTTCACGAACGGGTTCTGCAACCGCAGACCTAACAGCTGCAGCGGTTGGCTTTGCAACACTTACGGTCTGAACAACACCGGCACCGTTTGCGCCGACGGATTTGATACGTCTTACAGCCCTTCCTTCTGAAGAAACTGCCGTCTGTGCGGTCTGTTCAGCCTTTACTGCTTTCTTATCTATCTTCTTTACTTTTTCCTTCTTATCCTTTTCTTTCTTCTCTTTATCCTTCTTCGAGCCTCTCTTAAGCTTTTCAACAACAGGAGCAGGCTCATTGGTAGTCACGCCTGCATTGGCTTCAAGCGCATCTCTTCCGTCAAATGTAGAATGAGCCTTTCCGAGTTCAACATCATCTTCATCAAACATGACCTCATCTCCGAACTTCTCGGGACGTTTCCATGCGGGAATATCAGGATTTTCGAGCGCAGCGGACGCACTCTCGTGCATTTCCGCATTTGGCTCATAAGCATTTTTGCCAACGGTCTTTCTTATACCTGAAGGTGCTACCGTTGTAACCGTAACCTGTGAATCATCAACATTATCTTCACTGTCAAGGAAGAAATCTTCATCATAATCATCGAAAGCATCCTCAACGATCCCTGCTCTCGGTTCATGCTGCTGGGACTTCTGTTGCTCTTCTTCCTTTATCTGACGATACAGTTCCTCGTCATTGCCGACAAATATGAGTGCCTGTGCACGCCTTACAAAATCAGCTTCGCTCATCTGTGCAGCGTTTCGAAGATTTGATCTTGTAGCAGCCGCGATCTCTTTTCTGCCGGTCTTCTCAAGAGCATCAAGTGCATTGATACTTACTTTAAGTTCCGGATGGTGATCAAGATACAGGTAATGAATTCCGGTAGCGGTCGCTATGATGAAAACAGATATCACAAGGAACTTCTGACTGCTCCTGTTCTGTTGGAACAGAAGCATCACGACAGAGCCCACTATGAGCATACTGATGGTTATGACATAGTCCTTCTGTTCTTTGACAGCCAGTATCATACACGATATCGTCATCATCAGTATGAACATATACATGATCTGATTGAGCACAACCACCCATGATGCGCTCATATCAGTATATACGCCTGTCCCGTCCGGTCCGGATATGAACATGTAATTGTTGAGGATATTATGATCCGTTGATGACAGATCCATATTAAATGAGTGGTAGACATCACCGAACTCGAATACTTCGCCGGAATTATAGTTGGTCATCGGGTCGAACGCAGCAATCTCTGACATCATGACCTCACCGAAATCAGTCTCCATATGGGATGATTTTACAAAGCAAAGGAGCACGAACACAACAATGCCGGCCGCAAACGCTACAAGCATCGATAATGCTTTTTCCTTACGTGCAAAATACGCAACGGCGACCATCAAAACCACGGGAATTATCATGAAAGGTTCAACAAAGATCAGAATACCTATTACGATACTTCCGACGATCGTATAAATTATCCCGGCGATATCCTTCTTATCCTCTTCACCGTATTCATATCTTTCTCTTCTGCGCTTATTGAACGAATAAAGAGATATAAGGGATAATGTGGCTCCCAGAAATGCGGCCGCAACCATAGGCTCCGATGAAAAAGAGTATACCGCAAATGTCTGCGACGGTATAAAAGCGCACAATGCAGCCGCAAACAGGCCGCACAGCGAATTTGTGAATGTCTTAACAATCTTATAAACAAGAAAACCGGAAAGCAGTATAAAGAAAGCGTTGACCCAAAGTATCGGCCCGGCATCCGGCTCTACAAAACGAAATACAACTGACAGGATCAGTGAATAGAAATATTCCGCCGGATTAGCCTTGGCGCTGTCGATAAGATCAAGATTTTCCGCATATGTACCGTCGACCATCGCGACCGCACCGTTATATGCATTAAAATCCCATGGCGACAGATCCGTTGTATAACGCATCTTTGTAACAAGGAACAAACCACCGATCACTACAAGTCCGGCCGTGGTTATAAGCTTCCTGTAAGAACTTCGCTGTTCTCCGTATGATATCGCAACAAGCTTTGTGAACAGATTACAGATCAGGAACATGACCAGAAGTATAAACCCGAATATCACGGCATAGAAATATCCCTGGTTCTGACTGATAACCTGTTCAAAAACGGTCATGTACAGCACATAAGCCGTACATATGAGTGCGACCGCAGCAGCGAACATTAAAATTGGATCAACTTTTTGTTTTTCCATTTAATCCTCGTCAAGATTAGTATAAACAGCCTGTACATCGTCATCTTCATCAAGAAGATCGAGTGTACGGTTAAGATTCTTGATGGCTTCCTCATCTGTAAGCTTTACATAGTTCTGAGGTATCATCGTAACTTCAGCGGATGCCATTGCGATACCCGCATCCTCAAGAGCCTTTCTTACATCTTCAAATGAATCCGGATCTGTGAGTATCTCGAAGTTATCATCTTCTTCGTTAAAATCATCCGCCCCGGCATCAAGCGCAGTCATCATAAGGTCATCGGCATCCATGCTGCACTCTTCCTTGTCGATGAATATCTGGCCTTTTCTGTCAAACATGAATGAAACACAACCCTGCGCTCCGATGCTTCCGTTACCTTTTGTAAAAGCACTTCTTACATTGGCGGCAGTTCTGTTTGCATTATCCGTAAGAGTCTCAACGATTATAGCTATTCCGTTGGGACCGTATCCTTCGTATGTGTAGTTCTTGTAGTTGACGCTGTTTGTATCTCCGGCAGCCTTCTTGATACCGTTTTGTATTGTATCGTTTGGCATGTTATTCGCCTTTGCCTTGGCGATAACGGCAGCGAGCTTGAAGTTGTTGTTGGGATCGGGACCGCCTTCCTTGACGGCAACGGCGATCTCACGTCCTATTATCGTAAAGATCTTGCCCTTAGCAGCATCATTTTTTTCTTTCTTGTGCTTGATGTTGGCAAATTTCGAATGTCCTGACATACAGATACTCCTTTATCGATCGATTAATATGTTTATCTTTTAACAAACCAATATTTTATCATCAATGGACCGCGAGGTCAAAACTATTCAACGGTCTCATCTTTTTTATCGTTATCCGCAGGTTTTTCACCCGGGGCCTGAGGCTTTAGTTCCGGAGGCTTGTGAATCGTCGGAACGTACTTCATATCAAACAGTTCCATAACGACAGGTCCGAATATATCGTGCATGTACGAGTACAGTTCTGCATTATACAATTCCTTGTCCTGCTTTCTGACAAGATTTTTCTTGAGCTGTACCCTTATATCCTTGACCCATTCGGCGATC
>JAFZQP010000013.1 GCA_017620345.1 Lachnospiraceae bacterium | reverse complement strand
TCCCCCGTTTTTCCGCTTCGTAGGCGAAAGTCGCTCCGTAAAGCCCGGCTCCGACAATGAGATAATCGTAATGGCTCATCTGTTATACATCTCCTCATAATATTTCTGATAGTCGCCGCTCGTCACATGCTCCATCCACTCTGTATGTTCAAAATACCAGCGGATCGTAAGCTTTATCCCTTCGGCAAACATCGTCTCGGGCTCCCAGCCGATCTCTTTTCTGATCTTGTCGGGAGCTATCGCATATCTCCTGTCATGACCTTTACGGTCCTCAACGTATGTGATCAGGTCATAGTTTATATGAGCCTGTCTCGGATCGTCTGCAGGAAGCATTTCCTTTATCGTATCTATTATGATCTTAACGATCTCTATGTTCTGCTTCTCGTTGTGACCGCCGATATTATACTTCTCGCCAAAGCGTCCCTTTTCGATCACCATATCTATAGCCTTGGCATGATCCATGACATACAGCCAGTCACGGACATTCTTACCGTCTCCGTATACCGGAAGCTTCTTACCCGACAGTACGTTGTTGATTATGAGAGGTATGAGCTTCTCCGGGAACTGGTAAGGTCCGTAGTTATTGCTGCAGTTGGTTATAAAGGCAGGGAAATGATAAGTATCCACGTATGCCTTTACCATGAAATCCGATGATGCCTTACTCGCCGAATACGGGCTGTGAGGATCATACGGAGTTGTTTCGTAAAAATACGTATCACCCTCTTCAAGAGATCCGTATACTTCATCGGTTGATACATGAAGAAAGCTCTTGCCGCTCTTATAGCCGTCGCCTTCTTCCCATGCCTTTTTGGCACAATTGAGCATGTTAAGAGTTCCGATCACATTTGTCCTTGCGAACACCTCGGGATCCCTTATGCTCCTGTCCACATGTGACTCGGCCGCAAAATGAACCACGTGGTCAATATCATGTTCGGAAAACAGCTTTGATATAGCCTCTGTATCGCATATATCGGCTTTTACAAACAGATAGTTCGGATCATTCTCAATGTCCGCCAGATTTTCCGGATTACCCGCATATGTAAGACTGTCCACATTTATGATCCTGATCTGATCACGGTGCTTATCAAACATATAATGAATGAAATTGGAACCTATGAATCCGGCTCCTCCGGTAACGAGATACGTTTTCATAACGCAAAGATCCTTCCCTCATGTATAATAACGCATATAACCACCCTGCATGATAACATAAATGCCCCCGAAATTCAACTAAACCGGTCTTTCCAAAGCGAAAAATTCCCCACGGCTCACATCTGCCAGATTACCGCCGTGATCATATACGGGATGTACCATTATCTCCGTATCGCCTTTTTTCGCCGGATCCGACCCGTTTTCCGTAAAATCGCGCCAGTCGGACGCCGATCCGAAATATCTCGGGAAGTTACTGCAACGCCTTCTTATCGAGGCATTGAGCAGTATCTTGTATATACGCATCAGGATGTTCCCACCCCGGTAGAGATTCCTTGAAAGCCTGACCGAAGTCACGGGATAATCCTTAAACACCTTTTTCAGTATCCTCCAGATCGAAGGATCGGTATGTACGTGATGATGGGAATCCACATGCCATAGTGTTCCCCCGAGTTTTTTGTACATATCCATCTGAGCACGGATCTCTGCCTCTGTGTTTTGACGGGTCTGCTTCGGCAGGAAAAATCTCGTCCGCATGTTCCTGGCAAAATCCGCCGTATATTCACCCGCGTTGTTACACATGACCGGATCCGAAGCCATGGCTTCGGTAAGCGGTCTTCCGGATGTCAGATTGAGGTGAAGCCCTACCCTTCCCGCAAAGCCTTTATCTGCGGCGATCTCCATTGCTTCCGAAGCCCCCGGCATGTTCACCATAAGGGTGGTCCTGTCGATAAGATCCTTTTCAAAAGCTTCCGCTATGGCATTGTTTACATCCCGGTTCAGACCGAAATCGTCTGCGTTGACTATAATCGCCAATATCTGTACCCCGCTTTTGTTACTTCGGAATTATCCAATATACCTTTAATATCCACTATGACCTTTTCGCTGTCCGGTACCTTTCCGAAGAATGCATCCCACTGTGAAAGTGTCCTCTTTCTGTACTCGTCATGTGCCACAGCAAGGACTATACAGTCCGCAGGAGCCGCATCACTCTCATCGGAAAGATCATATCCGTAGGAGCGCTTTACTTCTGCCGGATCCGCCCACGGATCGACAAGGAGCGGCTTCATCTCATACTGCTCCAGGTGCTTTAATATTTCCATTATCTTGGAATTTCTTACATCAGGACAATTCTCCTTAAAGGTCGCACCGAAGAATACTATCCTTGCGTCTCTTACCTTCTTGCCGGCAAGCACGAGCTGTTTTACTATCTGTTCTCCGACAAACGCCGGCATATCATCGTTGATCTGACGTCCCGCGGATATGATCCTCGAATGATATCCGAGTCTCTCCGCCTCATAAACAAAATAGTACGGATCCACGCCTATGCAATGACCTCCCACGAGTCCCGGTCTGAACCCGAGCGCGTTCCATTTTGTGTTCATGGCATCGATGACCTCATTCGTGTCTATACCCATCTTATCAAATGCCATTGCAAGCTCGTTTATAAATGCGATATTGATATCTCTCTGCGAGTTCTCAACGACCTTGGCAGCCTCTGCGACCTTGATCGATCCTGCCCTGTGCACACCCGCCTCGATCACAAGCTCGTAAACCGATGCAACCGTATCAAGCGTCGCACTGTCCATACCCGACACGATCTTTTTGATGTTGGGAAGCCTGTGCACTTTATCCCCGGGATTGATCCTCTCGGGAGAATATCCGACATAAAAATCAGACCCGCACTTAAGCCCGGATTCCTTCTCAAGTATCGGAACACATATATCTTCCGTAACGCCCGGATAAACCGTCGATTCGTATACGACAACCGAACCCTTTGAAAGGTTTTGTCCGAGTATCTTACTGGCTGACTCGACCGGATAAAGATCCGGAGTCTTATCCTGATTTATCGGCGTGGGGACCGCAACGATGTGAAACTTCGCACTCTTAAGATCAGCAGGATCCGATGTGAAATGAACCGTTGTCTTTGCGATCTCTTCATCTCCCACTTCCTTTGTAGCATCATGTCCCGATCTGTAGGCTGCGATCTTTTCCTCATTAAGATCGAACCCCACGACCTTAACCTTTTTGGCAAACTCAACCGCGATCGGCATTCCGACATACCCGAGTCCGACTACCGCTATCTTCTCTTTTCCGTTTCTGATGTCTTCATACAGGCTCATGATCTCTTATCCGCCTTCCTCTTTTTTCTGTCTTTTATCATATCCATACCGTATCCCCAAAGGGCGGCTGCAACTTTTCTGTTTATCAGCATGAGCACGATGATCAGGCCGACTCCCGTGCCGGCACAGACCCATTCATTGGTGCTTACTGTCGCATACGCGGCGTATATCATATACAGCCCAAGTCCTGCCGCAAATCTTCCGTAAGCATATCCGACCGGATAACATTTTTCCGCAAAATATGTTCCTATCGCAAAATACACGATATATGTTATCGCCGTTGCGATCGCAGCTCCGACTCCGTGGTATCTCGGAACGAGCATAAGATTCCCCGCAAGGTTACAGCATATCGCGGCGACCGATGCATAGTTCAGATAGATCGGTTTTTTTGTAAATTTGACTCCCTGGCCTGTCATCTCGAAAAGTATCGACAGAACCGGCATGAGCGACAGGAACGGTATTATCCTGACGGCTCCTCTGTATTTTTCTCCGAGTATGAGCACTATGATGCTGCGAAATGTCGTAAGTCCGAATGCCGCCATCATGCACAGGAACTGGACCTTCTGGAACATATCGGCAAAGAACGGTTTGACCGTCTTCTCGTCTTCCTGTTCATATTTCTTCATCGCGATCGGAGACCAGAAAGCCACATACGTTATCTTCAGCGTCAGCAGGATCGTCATTATCTGCATCGCGGACGAGTATATCCCGGTCTCGGAAAAATCATTCAGAAAACGGATCGACCACTTATCCATCGAGGTAAGGAGCCACTCCATGAGCAGCATCGGCACAAACGGAAGTCCGTACTTAAGGAGCTGCCTGCTGTCAAGATCGTGGTTGCCGTAAACATATCCCCTTCCGTTTTTTGCAAATCGGATGAGCAGATACGATGTCACTATGACAAGCGGAAGTGTCTGCGCATACAGGCCTATCCTGAAATCATCGCCGAGCAGATACGCATACAGTATCACAAACAGGATATACAGCACCTTCGTCAGTATGTTCAGATTGGAATAAAGCTTCCCTTTCTGTTCCATCCTGATGTTCAGGAAGAGAAATCTCTCAAATACCGAAGTGACCGTATATCCGATAACGAGCATCGTAACATCAAGCCCGTCCCTCTCAAACATAAGATCATTGAAGAACGATGAGAAAACAAAATACACCGCCGTGATGATGAGAACGAGCGCAAGCGGCGGTCGCAGGCACTGCGCGAACAGCTTCCTCTCATCAACGTTCTCCATGTAGAAATATCTGATATATGACTGGTCGAGTCCGAGTATGGCAAATATATATATTATCGATACCGCCGACAGGAAGATCGATGATCTTCCGAATTCCGCAGTCGACATTATCCTCGTTGTCAGCGGAAGCGATATGAACCCGAGTATCAGGACCACAAAATTTCCGTAGAAGAATTCAAGGAATCCCGACAGCACGCCTGTTTTTTTATTGTCCTTATCCGTACCGGTATCCGCCATATCTTATCCGAGTATCTCTTTATACAGTCTTATATGTCCTTCGACATTCTTATCGATCGTGTAATTATCCTTATATCTGCTGTAGAACATCTCTCTTTCCGCGGCTTCCTCATCGGGATGTTCCAGAAGATACTTTATCCTTTTAGCAAGCTTTTCGGGTCTCTTTATATCATACAGATCGTCTTTGCTGCCTATGACTTCACCAAGCCCTCCGACAGCCGTCGACAGCACGATACACTTGCGGCTCATCGCCTCCACCGCGGCTTTTCCGAATGATTCGAAGCAGCTCGTCATTATGAAAAAATCAACGAGATAATAGTACCGTGATATCTCTTTCTGAGACAGATCCTGCATGTAGATAAGGTTATCCCGTCCTATGACTTTTGCTATCCCGTCTCTTACGGATGCAGCTATGGCCTCGTCCCTGTCTTCATATACCGACATCACGAGTGCGACCTTGAACTTTATTCCGGCGTCCGCAATGGCTTTAACAACCGAGGGTACGCTCCCCCAGTCCTTTTCCTCGGATATCCTTCCGGCAAATCCGATCACAGGTACATCCCCGACTCCATACTCCTGCCTTGCCTTTATCCTTCCTTCAGGATCATAATCGGCAAATGCGTTGCTTATCGTGTTCGGGATGACTCTTATCGGAGTCGATATCTCGCGTTTCCACAACCGTGCGTTAAATTCGGTAGTGGTTATCATATACCGGGCATGCTTCATCGTAGCCCTGATACACATCTTGGAATGTTTCCTGTATCCGAAGCAAAGCCCTCTGTCGGTGTACACGAACGGTATGTCCGAAAAGAATCCGAGCACCCTCAGAGCCCCGAATGTTATAAGAGATTCCGACATCGATACATGGATAAGATCCGGCCGTGTCTGTCTGATTATCTTGTAGAACCACCTGATGCGTCCGAAAAAGTTCGTAAGTCTTCGCACCCTGGAAAGTTCCCTGTTCTCATCCGACGGATAAGTGATCACCGTGTACGGATAGCCGGATATCGAGGCATGTAAAAGCTCCGGGCACGCAATGACCGGTGTATAATCACCCCGCTCCTTTACCCCTTCGCACAGTGTCTTGGTGGATTCCTGTCCTCCGCCCGGAAGATCGATCGGGTATTCCATCAGATATAGTATTTTTTTCTTATCCCTGCCGTCACGCATCCTTGTACCAGTTATTCTTAATGATCTGTGCCTTTGAGCACGGCCCGTCCGTATACGGAGTATCCTGTCCTGCCATGAGACTGTCGCACAATCCTATCACACGCTGAGCCGCAACACGCGGATTCCACTGCGAATCCATCTGCTCATATGCATTTTTTCCGAGATCATGACGCAGCTTTTCGCTTGCAAGAAGCTTCTCAAGTTTATCCGCCAGACTTTCGGCGCTTCCCGATCTGTAAACGAACCCGGTCTTATTCGGTATGACAAGCCACGGCACGGAACCGCATGCATGACTTGCAACAACCGCGCATCCGCAACCCAGAGCCTCATACACTACCGAACCCCAGCCTTCAAGGAAGTTACTCGTGCACACATAAACCTGCGCATCCGCCATCCGCTCCCTGGCCTCATCCGGCTTAAGGAATCCTTCAAACGATACGATATCCTGAAGGTTCAGTTTTTCGGAAAGTTCCATAAGGGACTTCTTTTCTTCTCCGTCGCCTATGAGTTTGAGGCGAAGATCATATCCCTTTGCGGTAAGTATCGCCGCTGCCCTGATCACAAGATCGGCCCGCTTCAGCCTGATCATACGGCCTTCCCACAGTATCGTTGTCGCACCGGCTTCGACAGCTTTTTTTGTTTTACGATCGTAAAGCTGTTCAAAAGCATAATCCAAGTGTTTTGGAAAATAGGCAAACTTATAGCACTTATCCGGATAGCTTCCAAGCATCCTGCGAAAGTCCCACGCCGTATAAGCGCTCGCCGCGAGCACGTACATATTCTTTTTCCTGTTCCTGACATGAAGATGCATATATTTCTTCGTCAGTCTCGGGATAAGGAATTTGACAAATCCTTCCTTGAGCGGTCTTTCCGAATAGCGGAATACTATCCTGTTCTCTTTTATCCTCTGTTCTATGTAATACTCGGGTGCCGTTCCCATGATCACAAGATCGGATGCCTCGCCGAGCTTTAGTGCTCTTGCCTCATTTTCCGCACTTTCATAAGTTCTCAGAACATATGAAGGGATATCGATGCCCCAGCCCATTCCCGAGCGGAAGCTTTCCATCGGCATCGTCTCCACGAACGTAAAGCCTTCTCCGAGAAGCTCATAAAAAGCATCGCAGAGTGCCTTCTGATGATGATTGAAATAATTAGAAAAAAATGTAAGTGTCTTCATCTATCCTATTATGAGTTTACCCATCTCAACGATCACGCACTCAAACAGATATAACCTGCTGTATCCGTTCCGTCTGTAAATCCGGTATTTGATCCTGATGCTCGAGAGCGCCGCAGAAAGTGACCTCTTATGGCTGACCCCGTTCATCGAAAAATCAGCTATCACGGTATTTACTACCCTGATCTTTGCGTTATCCCGTTTAAGCCGCAGTATCAGATCATAATCGTCGTGGATCGTATCTGTCCTGTATTTATATCGTTCGTATATCTTTTTTGTTATGAAGGTCGTCGGATGGTTCCAGTCACGGCTCGTAGCGTATTTCCTGTTGCGCGAATGCTTGACAAAGCTTCTGCCGTCCGGAAGCAGCATTTTCAGATCCGCATAGAACAGATCAAAGGGCTCCTCTGAATACGCCGATGCCACGACTTCAAGTGCGCACGGCTCGTAACGGTCATCGCTGTTTATTATTCCGACTATATCACCTGACGCGCGGGCAACGCCCTTGTTCATGGCATCATATATTCCGTTGTCCGGCTCGCTTATCACATCGAGCCTTATCCCTTTTTTGGCGAACCGGTCGGCAAATCCTTCTATCACGGCTACAGTATCGTCTGTTGATGCACCGTCGATCACGATATACTCATATGCCGGGTATGTCTGGTCGAGAACGGATCTTACGGCAGTCGCTATCGTCGCTGCCGAATTGTATGTTACCGTAACTATTGAGATTCTTACGTCTCTTTCGCTCATATCTTATTCCCGCATATTTTGAGCGTCACTCTCAAACGCGCTCGTACTGTCTTCAGCCTTGAACAGCACAAGGATCGTCTGGAACAGGAGCTGAACATCCTTGATAAGGCTGTAATTCTCTATATACATAAGATCGAGCATGAGCTTGTCCCTTGAGGAAGTATTATACTTGCCGTATATCTGCGCATAGCCGGTAAGGCCCGCCTTCATCCTGAGCCTGTAACGGAACTCCGGAAGATCTTTTTCATAATCCTCGACGTTTTCAAGCATTTCCGGGCGCGGTCCGACAAGACTCATATCACCCTTTAATATATTCACGAACTGCGGAAGCTCATCGATCCTGTACTTTCTTAGCACCCTTCCGACAGGGGTGATGCGGTCATCCTTTTCGGTGGATGAATAATTCTCCACGTTCTCACGCATTGTCCGAAACTTTATGATCTCAAACACCCTTCCGTGAACAGTAGCTCTCTTCTGTCTGAAGAAAACGCTCCCGCCGTCATGCCTCTTGATGCATATGACGGACACTATCAGGACCGGGCTCGTCAGGATGATCGCAACAAGCGATATTACCGTGTCCATGAGGCGTTTTACGAGTCTTTCCTCAAAGGTGATCATATGATATCTGGTCGAGAACATCGATATGTCATCGAGTATCACCTGTCGTGAATTCTGTTCGAGGATATCGGCTATATCGGGATTGAAATATATGTTCTTGAGATTCTGATAGCAAAAATCGATTATCCGCTTTCTTTCTTCCACAGGCAGGTCATACATCACTATTGTATCCGCTGCCACCATCTTGTCCGTAAGGAGCGGATCTTCATATGACACGATCTCGGATAACTCATATCTTTTCTCAAACGAGGAAAGTGCCTTTGCAACGCGTCCTGCATTTTGCGGATCCAGCGCTACGACCAGACATTTTTCCTTGCGATTGATCCAGAAATAAAATGCCTCGCCCGCATATGACAGAAGGCATATGACGACGATCTGTAGCGCGAACACAAGAAACAGTATGCCTATGTTCTCAAGCTTAAATGTTGTGTTATTCGCTTCATTTGTTTTCATGATGGACAATTCGAGATATGTGATCAGATCGGTTATGATAAGCGTGATCGAAACCGACAGTGCCACCTGGCCCCATCTGCGTCTTCCCGCATCATACCTGCCATACATGAAAGTAAGGAGTATCAGCATTATCACGAACGTGGACAGCGTAACGGCTGCTGTCCTCGACATGGCTATGATCTCCGGATTATCTATGGAAAACATCAAAAAGAACGTCAGCAGACACAAAAGGTACAGTAACAGTTCAATAAGAAACACTATGGAATGTTGGAATTTGGTACTAAGCTCACGCATTCTCATCTACATTCCCTCGTAAACTTCCCTGATATATTCCTCAAATCTGACTTCCTTATCATAGAGTCTGGCATGCGCAACACAGTCCTGGGTGGTGTAGCTTATGCCCTTTTGTGACAGTATCGTATCTATCGCCGCCACAACTCCCTGTACGGAATTGCGTTCAACAGCTATCCCGCATGTTTCGTCTATCGTCTCTGCGCTTCCGCCCGATCTGTATGTTATGACCGGGGTCCCGCATGCAAGTGCTTCAAGATTTGTCGTTGGGAACGTATCCTCAAGCGTCAGATTGACATATATGTCTGCCATGGAATAAAGTGCTGCGAGCTGTTCAACACTGTCGGTATGTCCGATACCGATTATGGAATCGGGAAGTGTTGACAGCTGTTCGTCATCAAGGCCTACAAGGACGATGACACATCTCTCATTTATGAGTTTTGACAGATTGACGAACTGCTGCAGTCCTTTTCTCGTACGCCACGGATTGGCAACTCCCAGGAGTACATTTTTATTGCGGAGGTTCAGACTGTTGCGGAGTCTGAACACGAGGTTATCATCTCTTCTTTCTTCATCAACCGGATGAAATACCGACAGATCGATCCCCGTAGGAACGACAACCGTGTGATATTCTCCCATGAACGACTGCTCCACTCTCGTTTTTAACCATACGGAGGGAGTCACGAGCGTCATGTTCTCAAATCCCGTGAACAGTTCCTTCTTGTCGGCATAATTTCTCTGCGAATTATCCTTACCGACGGACTTCGGGTATTCCGCAAGCTGCTCACATGAATAGCATCCGTTTATCCACTTTGTACAGCCGATATATTCAAAGTGCGAACAGTGTCCTGTAAACGTCCAGCAGTCGTGGAGCGTCCAGATCACCCTGATGTCGGTTTTTTTGAGATACTCAAAAAGAACACGGATATTCAGATAATATCCATGAACATTGTGCAGATGAATTATATCGGGCTTGTAATCCTCTAAAACGTTAATGAACTGTAATGTCGCACTCTTCGAATAGAATCCGTGCCTGTCGGTCAGTCTCGACAGACCTCCGTGTATATAGACATCTATATCCTGACCTATCCGATATGCATTCATTCCGTCAGGTGCGGTATCCCGTCCGTAAGCAACAAGGCACTCATACCCGTTTGCATTAAGGGTATTATACAGTCCTTCGACCAGGCGGCCGACCGATCCCGTGCCTACTACTGTATTCACGAGGACCACTCTTCTGTTCTCAAGATGATTAAGTCCTCTTCCGACCTTCTTGGCTTCCCTGGTGTAAAGCACATCCGGCTCGGGAGTGCTCATCGTCTGTCCGATATAAGAGTTTTCTATGTTATTGTCAAGAGAGATGACGGAAATGTCATTCTGAGCCATGATCATTTCCTGTCTCTGGCGTTCCGCCTTCTCCTCCTCAAGCCTTCTTGCTTCGGCAAGAGGATCACCTATGTGTCGTTTCTTCATTATCCGGTCTAAGTTTCTGAATTGTCATCCGTATCGTCGAGTATCAGCTTAATAACGCGCTCATGTCCTTTTGAGAAATCCTTCTGCAGTTGCAGTTTTCTCATTTCCTTTCGGACATTCGGCGTTGACAGGAGCCACTCTATCGTTGATATCACGGTCTCGTCATCAGTATCGGTCCCTACTCCGAGATTTATGAACCCGTTCTGTATCCCTGCAAAAACATGCTGTGCCTCGCGCTCGTTCTGCGCCAGAACGATGGCGGGAACACCCATGCTCGCAAGCTCGTATACCGTACGTCCCTGACTCGTTATCGCAAGATCCATGCGGTTCATGTATGAACTTACCCTCTTAACATCCTTATGGATAAATATATTATCTTCCTCGATCGTAACTATCCTGTCGGAATAAGGGTATGCAAACCCGAGCAGAAAATGGAAATTAACATCCGGGTAATCGGCGTGAAGTTTTTTACATATCCCGTACAGTCTTCCCGTAAGGTCTGAAGGATCGGCCCCGCCGAATATCACAAGAACGTTTTCGGCCTTTTCACAGAATTCCTTGGGCTGTTCCTCAAGGAACTCATCTCTTATGCAGAAGTATTTACTTCCGTAATACTCGTTATGAAGTTTCTCTCCCTTTTCATAAAGAGCGTTTATGACGGCATCGGCATACTTGGCTCCCTGTCCGACATCCTCAAAGTTGACAACCCGCTTTGCATATTTTGTCACCATCTTCATGTACTCGCTCGTGGTATCGAGGATATCGTTGATCAGAATGTCAGGCTTCTCTTTTGCGAGTATCCGTTCAAAATCATCGTCATCTTTTATCCTGATCACATCAAAGTTGGATTCGGCTATCTTTTCTATTCCGATATCCGAATCAGCTGAAGCCGCAAATACCACCTCGTGACCTGTCAGCTTGTATGCGAGAGTAAGACATCTGTATACGTGCCCCATTCCGACCGAACGCTTTCCGACGGTACGGAACATTATCTTTTTACGCCTTAAAATGTTCTCACAGAGCACCCAGTCTGAATATGTGTCGATATCCACCGCTTCATCTTCGGGTATCTCAAATATGCTTACTCTTGCGCCTATACGTGCGTGCTCACTTACACATTCTCTTCTCGTGATCAGAAAACCGCCGGTCTCGATATAGTTTGGCGGGAGCTCCTGTGAATTAAGACGCTTTTCATAGTTCTTGACGTATTCTCCGTTTCTGTCCACTCCCCATGACAGGTGTGGCTTGTTCGTGGCCGACAGCACAGTGTCAAAATCATGGGCGGCAAAATACTCTATCGCCTTTTTGATCGTAGTGCTCTTTAATGTCGGGCTTGTAGCCTGCATTGTAATGACAAGGTCGTATTTTTCCCCTTTTTCTGCTTCCATTTGGCAGACGGCATGGTATATAACGGGATCGAGCGTGACCGAATCCGTTGCAAGTTCTGCAGGTCTTGCTATGACCTCTACTCCGCGTTTTTTTACTATCCCGCCGAGTTCCTCATCGTCGGTGGATACGGCTATATCAACTTCAAATCCCGGCATATCGCAAAGAGACTTTGCATTCTCAATCGAGTAAACTATGAGAGGTTTACCGCACATGATCCTTACGTTTTTTCTCGGTATTCTCTTTGAACCGCCTCTGGCGGGTATTACTATCAGTGTTTTCATGCTTTTTTCCCAAAAAACCGCTTTTTTACATAACTTATCAGCGTAATTATATCACTTCTGTTCATAAATGCCAAAATACCGCCGCAGACTAAGGCTACCGCATATCTGATCAGCGTCATCCGCAGTCCTTCGCCATACAGGAACAGGAACATAATGCCGATGACCGTATATACGGCCATGGAGGCGAACATATACAGATCATCGTAGACCTTCTGCTTCAGAACAAATCTTACCATGACAAAGTGCATGATCATAAGGATCAGGTAACTTGCCAGTGTTGTGTAGGCGGCCGCCGTGTAGCCGTATACGGGGATCAGCATTATGTTCAGAATATAATTGATGAGTGCGGCGGCACATGACCCTATGGCGATGATAGGCGTCTTCTTGCAGAATATCTCCACGTTTACGTAGTTCGTATAGAAGTACTGTGCCAGCGTCCCGAGGACTATGGGCGGAACGACATATTTTGCCACCCAGTAAGTGCTGTTTGATATGGCAAGGATCATCAGCGCTTCGGGGGCAACAACGATAAAGACCATCGACAGGAACGTTCCGAGCTTTACAAGTTTCTTCTGTACCTGCCTTATCCTGTCCGCTCCGCCGTTGTAAAGCGTCTCGTTAAACCACGGAAGCCACGCCTGGCCGATCGCGTTTGTGAATATCATCAAAAGCGTTGCGAATGAATACCCGAACGTATACAGTCCCGCATCTGCATCGGAGCATATATCCTTGATCATTATCCTGTCCATCTGGGCAAGAAGGATCAGCGCGAGTGCATGGGGTATCATCGGAAGACCGATCTTCAGTGCATATATCCAGTATTCTTTTTTGTAAAATACCTTTCCTCTTACTATGAAAGTGATATAAAAGACTATACCCATAACAGCCGTCGGGATTATCACGCCCAGAATCTTTCCGATGTAACGGTTGTCATTAAATACGAGCATCAGTGTAATGGACAGTGCAACCTGGCCGACACATGTTATGGCAGAGATAAGGATGTTTTCCTTATACCGGTATTCATACCGGCATTTCTGCATCATATACTCGACCGAAGGAGAAACGCACAGATATGCAAAAAGACCGACTGCAAGCGGCACTTCATAGTGTATCCATCCCGAAAGGGACTGCCTGAATATGAAGGCCAGGATCAGCAGTATAAAACCGCAGGAACTGGACAGTCCCTGCAGCGCAGACATATATTCATCAAATTTATCTTTAAAGTCAAGCTTGGCTCTTCCGATGGAATATACCACGCACAGGCAGGCAAATACATTGAACACATCGATCCAGGAATTATACGTGTTTGCCTTACCGTAATCGGCATTTGTGAGCATTCCCGTATAGATCGGAGTGGTGATTATCGAAACAGCCCGCAGTGAGACATTCGCTATCGTATACCATATGCTCGACTTGACAGCCAGGCTGCCATTACCCTTATCATCACTCATGATCCAAGCATGTTCTCCTGCAGTATGGTATCATCCGCTATATCAACAGTCGCCGTCCTGCCCACTACCGTATCTATCCGGTCAGGACAGATTCCGGTCCCGGGACGTTTGAACGTGAGCATTTCTTTTGTGATCACGGTACCCTTCGGAATATTTCCCAATGCGACAATGGATCTTCTCGCATTCGCTCTTGCCGCATCCTCGGTAGCAAGGCTTACAAGATCGCCCTTTCCCCTTATCATGTCCATTCTCTCTATCGCAGCAAGGATCGAACGTACGTCTTCAGGATCCATTGCATGATAGTGATCGTTTCCTTTAAGAGTTTTATCGAGTGTAAAATGTTTTTCCACAAGCACTGCTCCGAGATTATACGCTGTCTTTATGACATCGCAGTCATCCGTGGGCTTCGTGTGATCTGAGTAGCCGATATACACATCGGGAAACCTTTCCTTCAGCGCTGCGATCTTGAGAAGATTGGCGTCTTCAAGCGGAGTCGGATACTCGAGAACGCAATGAAGCAGCGTTATCGGTGCGTCGGTCTTGCTCCTTATTGCCGTAACCGCACGCTCTATCTCATCTTCATTTGAAGCTCCGACCGACAGCAGCACGGGTTTGCCTTTTGCTGCCTGATATTCGATGAAAGGTATGTTGGAAAGATCGGAAGATGATATCTTGTATACGTTCATAAGCCCGTCAAGATAATCCGCCGATTCAAAATCAAATGCAGTTGAGAGAAATTCCACGCCGATCTCATCCGAGTATTCCTTAAGCTGTCTGTACTCTTCATATCCGAACGAATCAAACCTGGTAAAAAGCTCATACTGCGATCTCGTAGGTTCTTCGGTTATGTCCCAGTAATAAGGGCTTGCTTTTGCCGCAAGAGTAGATGCCTTGTACGTCTGAAACTTCACCGCATGAACACCTGCAGATGCCGCCTCTTTTATCATAAGTTTTGCGGCATCCATGTTTGAAATGCCGCGCTGCTTTGCTATGTCATAGTAATTAACGCCGATCTCTGCAATGAGCACGAACTTTTTCGCAGAAAGTCTTTCCATTATCACGCTCTTCATAATCGTACCTCTTCTTTCTCGGGAACATCAGCCGGAACGTCAGCTCATTGGGACGTCAGAAATAAAATATCCCTTCTCTTTTGCCGCAAGATACCGCTCGTATCCCTTCTCGTAGAATATCATCAGTTCATCGAGCATATCGTCAAATTCCTGTGTACGCTCCTTCTTGCCCGAGAATATGTCATCCGCATCGTTCATGAGTTCAAATATCTTGACCGGGGATCCCGCACGCTTTACCGCTTCCACATAACAGGCTGCTGAATGAAGCGAATCCACCGGCCCGAATGCAAGTATCGCATCTCTTAGTTCATCGAACGATCTGATCCTTGTTATACCGTCTATAAGTGCGAACGGAACATCTCCGAATATGATCGATCTTTTTCCGAGAAGCGCCGCCTCATATGCCGCGGTACCGGTTATCGTTATGACACCTTTTGCATTTACTATCCACGGCTTTGGATCCTTGTAATAGTTGATCTGGACAAGCCGCACGTTATGTATCTCTTTAACCTTTTTATAGAACTCAAACCCTCTTTCGCCGAGCATCGCCTGGTGCTCCTTGACATAAAGCTTCCAGCCGATCGGAAGTGCTTTCGATACCTGCTCGATAAGGTTTAGTTCATCGACGTAATACGATGCCTTTACGAACACCGACGACTCCGGTATCAGATGGAGCGGCATGTAGACATAGTCCTCTCCTTCAACCGGATCTTCAAAATATTTGTTCTTGCCGTACAGATATCTCTTCTTGAGTTCCTCTTCGAGATAGTATCGTATATACGGCATCGACGGAGCATAGAGCATCGGGCTCTTCTTCTTGAGCTTAAGGTTTTTCTTCCGGATATCCATATCATAGAAGTATTCGAGCTTCCCGTGCATCACGCGTGCGATCCATATAAGGCTGTCCTTCTCGTATTTTGATGTGACAGACCCCGCGAATTCCTTGTTCATTATCGAATTCTCACGACGGTAATCCTCAACATACTTTATGCTCTCTTCGATCTCCTTCTCGGGAAGTGCCTTGATCTCATTGAACAGATTCACAAAATAAGGATCTATCGCAAACGCGTTCTGAAAGCTCGGATACTTGTAATATCCAAGCTTGGAGTACTCTATCGTCATGCACGGGATCTTCTTTTTATAGCAGACCTCGCACAGTATCGTTCGCTGCAGTTCGGCATTATCCGTGTCAAATATCACATCGGGCTTAAATTCCTCTATGATCGATATGATCTTCTTATAGTTAAGCTCGAGCCAGTACAGATTCTCGGCATAGCTAGTGACCTTCCAGTACATACGCCAGTGATAATGCCTTGTGTTCATCTGTGAGCTCATCAGCTGCATGTTAAGGTTCTTGTAATGGCTGTACTGGCTGTCTATCATGTTCAGATAATCAAGATCATACGGCTCGCTGCTTTTTGACAGCCCGTCAATGAACTGCTCGCATATATCCCTGACATCATAAAGCTTTATGTCGGGAACGAGCTTCCTGAATTCGTAATATGTGTGCTCGTTATAGTATGTCTTCGTGTAACTGCATTCACTCGACATGATGAAAAATGCCGCCACCTCATTGTCAGCCTTCAGTTTCTCGGCAAGAAACCAAAGAGGCTTGGAATAAGTCTCACGGCATATCATGAGTATTCTTTTGTTCTTAAACATCGAATCTTTGACCATCAGGGAAATCTCTCCAGTTCGTCCGACACCCTCGCCTGCGTACGCTTCGTATACATTTTAAGCAGTGGCTGCATATACCTTGCCATAAACGTTTTTGCCCTGAGCGACTTTCCGATCAGGGGATTGTTTACCCCGGCAAGTGCCGTGATCTTTTCGGTGTATTCCTTAATATCGTCGCTGTCAGGATCTTCGGAAACGAGCTCATTCTGAAGCGCAGTGATGAACTCATACAGCATGAACCTGTTGCACTCGCTTGCAAGTTCGGGATGCTCTTTTGTCAGAAAATCCTCCATCAGAAGGTTCGCCTCGACATTCTTGCGTACCATCCCGCTCTTCTTTGAGCAGCTCCCCTTACGCTCGCGAAAATGATACATCGGGGTCGGATCATAAACGATCCTGTCAGCCGAAGACAGGAGCCTGTCTACCACTATCCTGTCTTCCACCGTGATATCGGTCCGAAAATGCAATCCTTCGAATATCTTCTTCGAAAACAGCTTGTCCCAGCAGTGCAGGAAAAATCCGTCATGGCCAAGTGTTACGGCCAGCGCCTCGCTTCCTGACAGCACTACCGGCGGCTTCGGATCATCCTTCAGCGTCCGGTTTACATACTCGTAAAATCTTCCGCAGACAGCTATATCCGCATCATACTTCGTGATGTTTTCAAGCATCCGCTCATACATGTCGGGTTCGATATAATCATCCGAATCGACAAATCCGAGCCAGTCTCCGGCAACCTCGGCAAGCCCTCTGTTTCTTGCATCTGCGATGCCCCTTGCCTCACAGGTTATGAGTTTTATCCTCGGATCGAGATCGGCAAACTTTTGGCATATCTCTTCCGATCTGTCCGTCCCGTGACCGGCCACTATGATAAGTTCAATATCCCGGTACGTCTGTGCCAGGACACTCTTTATGCTTTGTTCAACGTAGGCTTCCACGTTGTACACAATCATTATTATGCTGATCAATCCGTCACCCGCTTTATCGCTTCAAGATATGCGTACCCTCTTGACTCATCGGGCTCCACATATGCTCCTTCTCCCCACTCATTCCATGCGTTCACATATACGAGATCAACTTTTCTGCCGGCTGTTTTTT
>JAFZQP010000126.1 GCA_017620345.1 Lachnospiraceae bacterium | reverse complement strand
GAAGGCTTGATATTTACGATAGTCTGTGACAGAGGGTTTCTCATGGTGTCATGATCATCCTTTCATCTTCTTTCTGCTTGTTGAGGATAATTCCGTGATCTTTATATTTCCTGAGTACGAAATGGGTCGTCGTGCTCATGACAAACTCCATCGTTGAAAGCTTCTCATATACGAATGAAGATATCTCGCGAAGCGTCTTGCCCTCCATGAACACGAGCAGGTCAAAACCACCGCTTATAAGATAGGTTGCCTGTACCTCGGGATACTTGTATATGCGCTCCGCAACCTCGTCAAATCCTCTACCCCTCTGAGGAGTCACACGGACTTCTATGAGAGCATGGATACGTTCCTCGGTGACTTTGTCCCAGTCTATGAGCGTATGATATCCGCAGATGATCCCTTCGCTCTCCATCGCGGCAAGCTCATTTGCCACATCTATCTCGGACAGTCCGAGACAGACTGCAACCTCCTTCAGATCTACCCTGCTGTTCTTTTCGATAAAATTCAGAATCTCTTCTCTCATTTCTTCGTCCTTTCAACTCACCTTATATAGTTCATCGGATTTCGGCGGTTCCAAAAACCTTTTCTCGTCTCCGTTTAAAAGCACCCTGTCATTACCTTTTGTGACCTTTCCGATCACGGCGGCATTTATCCCGGCTTCCTTAAGTTTCCGTACAACATCGGATCCGTTCGGTGCGGTTATCAGCATGCTGCCGCTTGATATAAGTCCGTAGGGGTTTAATCCGAACTGCTCGCATATCTCGACCGTCTCCTGCCTTACCGGAATATCCAGAAGTTCTATTTCAAGACCGCATCCGCTCGCCTCTGCGATCTCCCACAGGGCTCCGTATATCCCGCCTTCGGTTATGTCATGCATTGCGGTCACTCCGACCGAAACTGCGATCTTCGCATCTTCCGTAACGGACAGAAGCGAAGAAAAATCCTTTGCGGTATTTATGAACGAGGGCGAAAACCGCTTTAAAAGCTCTTCTTCATGCTCCTTCGCGATTATGCTCGTACCCTCAAGTCCTATCCACTTTGTTACAACAACATCATCGCCGACGCGGGCTCCCGATGTTGTGACCAGTTTATCTTTTTTGACCTTACCGATACCGGTCGCCGTGATCACGGGCTGGTTTACTACGTTTGTAACTTCCGTATGCCCGCCTACAGTCTGGATATTAAGTCCGGCGCAGACCTCCTCAGCCTGCTGCATCATACTGCGAAGTTCCTCTTCCTCCGTTCCCTCGGGAAGAAGTACCGACAGCATTATCCCGATCACTTCGGCACCGGATGATGCTATGTCATTTGCCGTAACATTTACCGCCAGTGCTCCGATATCATGACTCGTTCCTGTTATCGGATCGGTAGATGTAACAAATATCTCATCATCTGCAAGTTCAATTGCAGCGCAGTCTTCGCCCACTCCTGCACCGATCAGTATCTCGTCTCTCTTTGTCCTGATCTGCTTTATGATCGATCTTTTCAGTACACTTTCCGGTACCTTGCCAATCTTTAACATTTTCTGTCCCGTCACTGTTCGGGTTCGGCTACAAATCCGAACGCCTCTGCCGCAGCGGCTGCTGCCTGTGCGGCCGCATTCAGTTCTCCGATGGTTGCCTTGACTGCATCGATGCTTCCCGTTGCTATCGCTTCCTGTATCATTGCCTGTGCGGCAGGATTATCAGAGGCTGTTCCGACCGTAGCCGTCTTCGGTGTAGGCTGGTATGTACTCTTATTGACTTCTGTTCTCTCTGTTTCCTTGCCGTCAACATAAACGACCTTCCAAAGTTTGCCGACGTATCCCGTATGAGCGGACTGAGTAGAAATACTTCCGATGGGCGCTCCCGGATCAGCGATTATCTTCTCACCTTCGGGTACCGTTTCGGATATCTGCTCACTCTCATACTCAACCTTCCTGTTCTCCGGTCTTGTCTCCACCCCATATATGTTAAAGACGACCTGTTTGTCATCCGTTGTAAATCCTTCTATGTAGATCGGATTGGCGGAATTATTCGTGAACTTGAAGTCCTTGCTTGTTCCCGATATAGCAGCATCACTTGAAAGGTTCACATACGATACTATCATCGAGTGATTGTGCCGCTCATCAACCTGCAATTCCGCGCGAAGGACCGCATTATACAGTGTAGAGCTGACCTGGCATATCCCTCCTCCGAGGCTCTCTACGACCATACCGTTAAGATATGATCCCGCAAGGAAATATCCGTTTTCTTCGGTAAAGGGACTTACCGTATTGTACATCGAAAAAGAATCTCCCGGCAGCATTACCGTTCCGTTAACAAGTCTCGTACCGTTGCGAACATTTCCCGATCTGTCCGCGCTCGATGTCTTGAAACTCGTCTTATAACTTCCGAGCAGATCATGGATCTTCTCAAGATCCTCTGCCGTAGCCTTCGGAACATCCTCTATGATGCACAGATCTATCGTCATGTCATTCCCGTTGAAATTATCAAGTGCCGACATGATCCTTGAAACCGATGCACTGACATCGATCTTTTCTCCCTTTGTTCCGGGTGTAACAACAAAACTTCCGTTCTCCTTGGAAAGTTTGGCATCCTGACCTTCGATGTTGTGAAGCTTGCCCTGCTCCGCCACGATGGAAGTGATAATATCCTTGTCAAACTCGGGATTGATCGGATCTACCTTCTTCTCATGCTCAAGATCTTTTCTCTCTTTATATCGTGTGACTATATTGCCGCTCCTGCCTACATACAGCGCATCGGCAACCGTGCCGGTATCGCTCCAGTCAAGGCCGAGTTCCGCAGCTGTCACATTTACTTTGTTGTCTCCTATGGAATTAAAATTGATATTCGTATCCGACATGGATCTGATCTTGTCTCTTATCAGCTCCACTGCTTCATCGTATGTTTTACCACCCATACTGATATCATCAAAATAGATACCCTGCAGGAACACACCCGACAGATCTCTCTCGATGACAGGTTCTATCTCCATGCTAAAAGATGAATCGGAAGCCTGTGTATCCGATCCGCTTCTTATCTTCTCGATCGCATCCTTTACAAGATCGTTTGCCCCGGCATAGACATCATCCGCACATGAGGCAGAAACGTCCCTTACACCGGCAAACATTAAAACCTGGCCGATGCACAGAACCGATATGATCTTTTTGATTAACGAGCCTGTCTTCATACTGATTTGACACACCTTCGTGTTTTGATTATGATACAAGATAAAGCAACGTAGGTACTACCATAGCAAGGACGAGTATCAGTATTATGATAGCGGATACCGTCTGCTTTGTTTTTTTATTACGAAAGTTCATCATAAGCTGACCTCACTTTACAGCGCCATTGATCAATTAGGTAATTATATATGATATCTCCTTTATTTACAACCATTGTGATCGTTGCGGGATTCATTTTCATTTTTCTGAAGGTTACCGCACAGACTCCCGATAACGGACTCAAGAGCTTTCTTGACAGGGAACGCAAAGCGAACAATACTCTCAAGCAGCCACTTGACGATCTTGCGTTCATACAGGTGCCTCTCGATCAGATACCGATACCTGAACCTGCCGTTAATACCAAATGTGCTTCTCTTGCAGAAGAACTCAAAGCTCTTTCCGGCAAAAAGATCGTAAACCTGACCGGAATATCCAATACCGATCTAAAACTGTCATACGGTGCGGCAAATCTGCCCATCCTTACGGAATATGATCAGAATTTTACATCTCTATGTAAAATACTGTACGATCTCGGATGTGAATATAAAAACGCCGGGCTTACCGAAGAGGCCATAGCCACTCTCAATGCCGGCGTGAACATCGGAACCGATATATCAGGTAACTATACCGATCTGGCACTTATGTATGCAGAAAAAGGATTGTATGTCGAGATCCAGCGTCTTATCAACCGTGCCGACTCGATACGCTCACTTACGAAGAAATCAACCATATCAAAACTGCAGAACATACTCGATGACAATACGTCTTCGGTGATCAGGCTCGGCGGGTCCGCTGAGTCTTCCGGGGAGACTTCTTCTGAGATTTCCGAGGATGTTGCTGCTCCCGACAGTATCTTACCAGCGGACATTCTTGACATTTTGGAGACTGTGCCTTACACAGAGTCCGACCAAAAGTGATGAACCACATATTGATCAGTATCCAATAATCCTTCGGAACTGCCTTCATCAGTTCAAATTCTATCTTTTCGGGATCATCTTCATGCGCCAGTCCGAGCCTTTGCGATATCCTCTTTACATGCGTATCAACGACTATACTGTCGATCCCGTAGATATTCCCGCGGATGACATTTGCCGTCTTTCTTCCAACTCCGGGAAGAGATGTAAGCGCGTCAATATCACTCGGAACAACCCCGTCATATTCATCCACAAGCATCCTTGCGCAGGCTGTTATGTTCTTTGCCTTATTATGATAAAATCCCGCCTGCTTTATATCCTGTTCAAATTCTTCAAGATCAGCATCCGCTATGTCGGAAAGCGTCGGATATTTTACAAACAGATCTTTTGTGATCATATTTACTCTGGCGTCGGTACACTGAGCACTCAGGATCGTTGCAACAAGAAGCTGCCACGGACTGTCATGATCAAGGTAACATCTTGGCTCCGTGGAATACATCTGTTTAAAGATCTCTATTATCTCAAGAGTACGTTTCGCTGCCATCTATTTTTTCCTTAGGGATTGTATGAAGCTTGCAAGTCTTGCGCCGGGATAAAACCGGAGTATAACATTTCTGATATAACGTTCCGTAACATCGGGACCTTCTACCGCGAGCATCCTCAGCAGATGTTCAAGCTCGGCTCTCGTACTTTCCTCTATCAGATTCGTATAATCACCCTTCCTGTAATACTGAAGGGGCATCTCCCAATTATAGTGTCCTTTGTTGTAAATCGTGGATGCAGCTACCCTGTCAACATACATCTCCACGAGATATCGCTTCGGCATTTTGGTCGGGACCACGCTGTGGCCTTCTCCTTCCCTGCTGCCCGGCTTATAATCCGTCCAGTATTCATAGTGATGCTTGTTCCTGCCCTTGTGATGCATCCATGCCTGAGAATATCCTTTTGCCTCGCGCTCGGCATTGTTGGGACTTCTGTATCCCTGATAATATTTTGCTCCCATAAGGAATTCCGACGGACTGTATTTACTCAGATCATGAGTAAGTCCCTGAAAGTACAGGCCTACACGAAAACATCCCTGTCTGACAAGCTTTCTGTGCTCTCTTACCGTCAGAAAGTGTTTTACAAACTTATACATCCTTCACCTCCGCTGCCGGCTCCTCCTTATCTATGGCGGCCAGTCGGCCATAATACACTTCGTGAGTTCTTTCATATTCCATGTTGTATTCTTCGTTCTTGCCCTGATGGATCGATGCGGTATATGAATGTTTACTGTTCTCAACTTCGGTGCTGACTCTTGCGATCGTCGCTATCCCGATATTGGAGCAGGTCTTTCCGATCCTTTCCACGTTCGTTAAGATATCGGAAAATACAACGCCTCCGCGGACCGTACACAGACCCTCGCGAAGCCTTACAAGATGATTGTCATGAAGAGTCGCCACGATATCATGAAGGACATCCACACTCGGCTCTATATGATATGCCGCACTTATATTTCTCTTCTCAAAGGCCTTGGATGAATATGTTATTATCTCTTCAACAAGAGTCCGGGTCAGTCCTATCTCATTAAGCGCAGTCTTCGACAGGACAATACCTTCTTCATGTATTGTCGTGGCTGAATCCGCCATTTTATCCGCATAATCACCGAGATGTTCGAATTCGGATACGAGCTTATGGTACTGTTTGAGTATGCGCAGATGAAGATCTTCACTGACATACGGTGCGAGCTGTATCAGGTATTTGTCGACACAGTCGGTAAGATAATCAATGTTTTCTTCTTCTTCGTGAATTTCTTCTATCGTCTTTTCATCGTAACGGTATATTACGTCAAAAGCTTTCTTTATATTGGCGGTTGCCGCATCAAACATTATCGTCAGAACATCATAACATCCTCCGAAGGCAATGGCAGGGGTCCTGAAGAACACCGGATTGAGTGCCGAGACCTTGTCCGCATATTTTCCGGAAGCTACCTTATCATCCTTTATCAGCTTTCTGGTAACTTTTTTAAGGATTCCTCCCGCAGGCAGCAGTAAAAGAGCACATACCGCATTGAATATCGTATTGGCATCCGCTATACTGCCCGATCTCATAGTCATATCCCACAAGCCGTCTATGACTCCGAAATTCTTCAAAAGCGTTACAACGACAAGAACAAGAACCGTCTTGAACAGGTTATAGATTATGTTGAGAAGTCCTACTCTCTTGGAATCGGCTTTGGCACCGATGGCACATACGATACCCGTTGTAAGACAGTCTCCCAGGTATACGCCGACTATAACAACATATACGACCTTAAACGGTATCGTTCCGGCCTGTGAAAATGCCTGCAGCATACCGATCGTCGCCGAGGAACTCTGGAGCACGAACGAAATGAGTGCGCCGGTAAAGTAACTGAGGAACGGATTGTTACCCATATTCTCAAACAGCACATCGATGATACCGCTCTCGGCAAATGCACTGACCGCACTTGTCATGTTCATAAGACCGGTAAAGAGTATTCCGAATCCTATCGCTATGTTTCCGAAATTGTCGGCCCTTTTAAACTTGAAACCCATTATAAGGATGATACCGATAATGAGCGCCAGCGGCGCTAGAGTCGACGGCTGGAAAAACTGAAGGAACGATCCGCTCTCCGCATTGATATCCATCAGTCGTATGATCTGTCCGGTCACGGTCGTACCGATATTGGCTCCAACTATGATCCCGAATGACTGGTCAAACGACAGTACGCCTGCTGCGACAAGTCCCGATGTAATGACTATTGTAGCGGTTGAAGACTGGATCATGGCGGTTATGATCACACCGAGAAAAAGGGCCTTGACCGTATTATCGGTCATCTTACCGATAACGATCTTGAGTGTCCCCGACGAGCTCTCCTTCAGGTTGTTACCCATGAGCTTCATTCCGTACAGGAACATGGCCAGTCCGCCCAGAAGTGAAATAACGCTGAAAACGTTCATGAATTATTCCTCACCAGATTGTATTTTCTCCTCTTTATGAGTATACCAAAAAAGCGAAAGGATAAAAAGTATTATCCCGGCAGTTGATACCGCGATCCCCACTTTGGTCCCTTCCGGAGTATATCGCATTTCTATCGTGTGAGATCCCGCCGGAACTTCAAAGCTCATAAGCTGCTCTATGGCAGGTGATGAGGTGATGCGTTCTCCATCGCAGGTTATATTCCATGCTTCCTCATATGGTATCGATACAATGACCGTTTCGGCGTCTTTTGTATCAACGGAAAATGTAAGATGCGAACTTGTTATCTCACTTACTTCTCCTATGGAAGCGTTAAGGGCGCGCGCTGCTTCTGCCCACTCGGCAAGCGCATCCTTATCCTCATAATAGAAACACGCCTCAGATATCTCCAGTTCATCGCCGAGTATCTGCATTTTTATCTCAACCGTATCCCCGGGCTCATATGTTCCCGCGCACAGAGTGTTCCAGTGATTGACGGTAAAATATACGTCTCCTGACTGCCCGTTTACAAACACTTCTCCGTCCTGACGATGGGGTGCATAGAAATAAAAATACAGCGGCATCTTTTCGGTTATCGGAATGTTGTAGACTATGTAGCCCGTATCATCGGTACGGACGTATCTTCCGTTGCCTTTATCCTCTGCTCCGAGGGTCGCAACTGATGGTTCTGCTTTTGTATAAACAGGTGTGTCGCTCCAGTATGAAACAAGCCTGTTCTGCTTCTCGAAAGTATTGCCGGCGTTTATGTCATCATCCTTAAGTCCGGGCGGTGCGATATATGCCATCGGCAGAGCGTCTTTGTTTTCATATGCGTGATACTCTCCTTCATACGTCATTTTAATGTACGGTTTTTCTATCGTGTCAAATCTTGATACATAATATCTTACTCCGAACAGGTCATCGACAAATGATGTACTGCCCCCGTTATAATACGTAAAATAAACTGTCTTGCAGAATCCGAAGTTCACAAGCCAGTCAAGTATCTCATCCTTCTCGCACGAACTGTCGAGGGACAGGCCGATATAGTCAAACATCGCGGGGTCGTTTATCGCCCTGTCAAAATCCTTTTCTATCCTGTAAAAACCGTCATCTTCAGATTTGATGAAAGAGATCACATTATTGATATTGTTATAGTCATCCTTAAATTTGGATATCGGAGGAAACTCTCCGCCATAGGAATTAAGACATATATATGCTGTCCTGGCGCTGTACAGCATCTCCACGATCGATACCATGATGAGCAGGGAAAATGCGATCGTCCTTATCTTTCCTT
>JAFZQP010000125.1 GCA_017620345.1 Lachnospiraceae bacterium | reverse complement strand
CATGTCATCTGCAGCAGATGCATATATCATTCCGTAGATCTGATGGACCTTGGACTCTCTTATCATATTTCTGATAGCGGGAGTCAGCGTCATGATCTCAAAAGCGGGGACAAGGCCTCCGTCCGTTGACGGAACGAGCTGCTGGGACACAACAGCCTGAAGCACCATGGACAGCTGCAACGCGATCTGGTGCTGCTGGTTCGGTGGAAATGCATCAATTATACGGTCTATGGTATTTGATGCTCCTATCGTATGGAGAGTGGACAGGATCAGATGTCCCGTCTCCGCCGCCGTCATGGCAACGTTCATAGTCTCATAATCACGCATCTCGCCAAGCAGTATTACATCCGGGCTCTGACGAAGGGATGCACGAAGTGCCGTAAGATAACTGTCGGTATCGGTGACCACCTCTCTCTGGCTGACTATGCTCATCTTATGCATATGAAGATACTCTAGCGGATCCTCAAGCGTGATGATGTGGGAATGTCTCGTTGAATTGATATGGTCGATCATACATGCGAGCGTCGTTGATTTTCCGCTTCCCGCAGGTCCTGTGATCAATACCATTCCCTTCTTTCTGTCAGCGAACTCTATGATCTTCTCCGGTATGTTCCTCTCCTTCGGATCGGGGATCTTAAAGGTGATGACACGAATGACCGCAGACAGGGATCCTCTTTGCTTGTAGGCGTTGATACGGAATCTCGCAACACCCTTTATCGCAAACGAAAAATCATCATCGCCCGTTGTTTGAAGCCTTGTCATGTCACGGCCTCCGGCAAGCTCATATATCTCATTAATGATCACTGCAGTGTCTGCAGGCATGAGCTTTTCGCTGCTCTCCTCCACAAACACACCCTTTCTCTTATATGAAAGCGGAAGTCCGGCTACTATAAATATATCCGATGCACCATCGTCTGTGATCTTTGCCAATGTTTCTGCTACTGCCATAATTTACTCCTTTACACTTTGAGAATAACGCCTTATCAGAACAAAAGCTTTGTTCCCGATTCCTGCTCTGCGCCCTTCTTGACGCTGTCAAACCATTCCCTGTTAACAACGGCTGCCCATTTATCGATCTTAAACAGACTGTCATCTTCCGCATCCGGATAATGAACATGCAGGGTGACATCAAGGTTCTGCCCGTTCGTGATCGCTATCGAGTAGGACAGCTTTTTGACCCCGTTTTCACCATCCGTTACTTCTATCTTTTCATTGTCGGCAAACAGTTTGTCTATGCCGTCATAGTACTCCTGGCTGTTTTCGGCCGTCTTCAGATGCTTGGACAAAAGCGCTTCTATATTGGCAAGATATATCTCCGCCATCCTGTTTGCGTCATAATAACTGGCGGTCCTGTCTGCCGCCTCCTTGGACAGAACGTAATCCGATCTTGCGGACATGTATGACAACGCCGCAAACGTTACAAGGGCAAGCAGCACAAAAGTAACAAGTATTGAACTGGTTCCGATATTGATCCCTCCGGAATGCTTTTTCTCCATCTGCTACCCCTTCGTCCTGTTCATGTACTTCGTTGCATCAAGTGTATATATCTCTTTATAATCCTTAAGCCTTACTATACGGACTTCCATGTTCTGTATCGCACCGTTCGGTGTCATCGTCACATCTCCGACATATACGGCATCCGAATACTCGCAAACTTCAAAGTCCTTATCATAGAACACCTCAAAGAATCCTTCCCCACCGCGAACAGCATTGGGATACTGCTCCAGAACGGAATCAATGTCCCCGTCTGTTCCACGCATTACCTCTGCAAAACCCTGCGCGATGGATACGGCTTCATTGAGCTCTATCGTATCCTTTGTCATCACATATGAAGTGACGAACAATCTGACGCATACGGCACCGCATGCAGCAAAAAGAAGTATCGTTATGATCAGTTCCATAAGGAACAGTGATGTTTTGGATTTAAGGTATTTATTCATCCGAATCTCCATCCGTTCCGCTGTACAGTGTTACAAAGAACTGAGTCCTTTCTCCGTTTGAATCGGTGATATCAAAATGATACAGTCCTTCACTCTGTTTCCTTACGGAAAAATCATTTATGGCAAGTATTTCCGTGCCGCCTTTATAGTCAAAATCATATGCTTCTTCCGCCGTAAACTCCTTAAGATAGCCGTCTGCCACGAACAGATAGGTTACATATCTTTTGGCACCGATCTTCTGATAAAGCTTGAGCACGGAATGCTCATCGGAAGAAGACGATCCGCCCTGATCCGAGACTTCAATCCCGCCGGTATGATCATGGGATCTTATCTTTTCCGTCACGTATGACATGGCGGTCCGTTTTTCATAATTGGTGCTCATATTGGATACCGTGCTTCTGTATATCCTGGCCCCGAACAGCACAACAAAAAGAGCTGTTATGGCAAAAGCGCCAAACAGTGCGAGTATGAACAAAAAGTCTACTACCGATTTATTCCTCTTCGCGAAGTTCACTTTTTCCTATCTCCACAATCGTTACCGACGGCATGATATTGTCTCCGATCGGCACATAATCTATCATGTATCTTGTCTTGTCATATATAAGACCGTAATGATCCTCAATATATGAAAGGCTGGGCGGATAATACCCCTCCACTGCATAACAGTGGATTATATCCTTATTAACGGCATCGGTCAGCACCTGTTTCTGATCTTTCTTGGATGTAGATGATATAAAAGATATCCCGAACAGAAATACGATTATGATTATCAGGAAGAAAAAAACAGAAAAGTTCATCGATTCCGTTATTCTTTTTTTAAGCCCCGGTTTGTTAAATCTGTTCATCCGATACTACCCATAACCCCCATAAGCGGCAACATAACAGACAGCAGTATGAGGCATACAACCACCGACAATATGATAACGAGCGTAGGCTCCAATATCGATATCAGATTGGTGATCTTCTCATCGACTTCCTCATCATATCCGACCGCGATCTTTTCAAGGACCTTATCGACGGAACCCGTTCTGAAGCCCACCGAGATCATCCTTGAGTACATATTTGAAAATATCCCCGAAGAACTGAGGGCATCCGCAAATGACGCACCCTCCGTCATCAGTTCCTTGCTCTTTTTTATCTTCTGTATCATGTCACTGTTATCTACAAGATTCGACACCATCGCAAGACTCTCATCGGTATCGAGCCCGGCGCTCATCGTAAGTGCCATTCCGGATGCAAACCTTCCGGCTGCGATCTTGTCATACAGTCCCCTTGTTGCAAAAAACTTTGAAAGGAATCCGCGAAGCTTTGCCCTTCCGCCTCCGGTCTTGGTAAGTATGAACAGACCACCGACGATCACGGCTGCAACGATAACGATAACAAGTGCATATTTGCTGACCGCGGTCCCAAAGTCGAGCATGCCTTTTGAAAAACCGGTCATCTCGGTACCGAGCTGTCTGAACACATCATTAAAGATCGGAAGTACTTTGATGACAAGAACAAGGATCACTATCAGCATCATGCCGACGATCAGCATCGGGTACGTTACCGCGCTCTTGATCCCTCTTGCCACATTTTCCTCGCGGTTATAATGAAAAGCAAGCGCATGCATTACTTCTTCAAGCTTACCCGACTGCTCCCCGATCTCTATCATGTCAAGCGCATACTTAGGAAATACGCCCGAGGCTTCAACCGAATGGTGGAACGTATCTCCTTCATTACATTTATCAAGGATAGTCTGGAGGATCTGTCTCCCTTCGTCCGTTGTCGCATCTTCAAGCATGATGGATATACCTTCCATAGGTGATATACCGGCATTCAGTATCATGGCGATCTGGTCACAGAACATGGACAGTTCCTGATTGTTGAGAAGTTTCTTTTTGTCAGACATGAATATTTACCTCCATTTATCCCTATCTGCATTTAATATGTATACTTAGTAGTGTAATTGCTTCCGTCGCCGATAAAGCTCTTTATCTTCTTCGTTCCGGCGTTGGCGGCAAATGTGGGATCCATAAGAGTCCAGTCAACTCCGTCGAACTCGATGATCCCGTTTATCCAACCTTCATCTTCAATATATGCGGTTATCCACGCATGGTATGCGTCTCCGGCATATCCGAATTCAAGCTTGGTCGGTATTCTCTGACTCCTGAGCATCGCTGCCATGAGAGCCGCATAATCAAAACAGATGCCTTTCTTTTCATGAAGTACCGCGTCAACATTCGGAACATAGTCCGGTCTGACCGTAGCGGCTCTTTCATGATCATATGTTATATTCTTGACAACATAATCATATACGGCTGCAATAACCTCTATGTCGGTAGCTTTTCCCGCAGCAAGCTCTTTCCCAAGTGCCACTACATCCGAATTGATATCAAACTGAACGTAACAGTTGGGATAAAGGAAAGGCAGAAACTGGTCGTTTATCTTAACATCCATCGTCTCCGCAAACTTTGTGGCATACATGCCTTCCTCGCCCATGCCCTCATACGCGACTATCGTGTATTCTCCGTCCCCCAAAGACAGCGGGATGACCGAATCACCTGCCGGGATTATGTATGTATATGTAACACTGTCATCACAGTTGAGCTGTATCTTGATATCCTGATTTTCTCCGGTACTTTTGACGTACAGATAACCGTCACCGCTGTTTGTGACATCAACGGTAAGCTCTCCTTCACCGAAGACCTTCTCCTGCCCCGCAACCGGTGTCAGGCACTTCGGTTCATTGCTTCTGTTCTGAGTGGAAGCGACCTTGGAGATCTTAACCTCGGTTTCTTTGCTCTCCTCTTCGCATGAGGAAAGTATTACCGATACGATCATGATACATGCTATCAGTATGATCTTATTTTGATAATACCGCCTGAACAACTCCACCCTCCGTATCGGGAATAAATATATTGATCGTACCGCTTTCAAAATGGAATTTAACGGTCCCGTTCCGATCTGTCTCAACAGGATATATGACCGATCCGTCATCCTTTTTGGCATATATGCCTTCGTAGTCTATATCGGAGCCCTCAAGTGTCATCACAAAGCACTCATTCTCCTGATCGAGATAATGAGATGTAACGGTTATATCCGTTTCGTGAGACTTCTCCTGCTGATCCTTTCCGGCCATGTAGAATACCATCGGGCTAAGCAGAACAAGAATGAGCAATACGATGGACATCCACTTTCCGGTCTTAACAAGTGTTGTATTTGCTATATTTTTGATGAGCAGTACGTCAAGTGACTGTGTGTTGGGTTCCTGCTCGCAGGTAGCGAAGACATTCTGAAGAGCTTCGTTGGCTGCTTTTTTATTTATGCTGTATACTTTATTTCTTCTAAACATCTTCATCCCCCTTTCTGAGCATTGTGTGCAATCGTTCTCGTGCCGCTATCAGGTATCTCTTGACACTGCTTCGCGAACATCCAAGTGCCGAGGCAATGTCCTCGAGTTTCATGTCGTTGTAGTAACGCATGACAACTACCTGTTGCTCATTAAAGGGAAGAGACATTATCGCTTCCTTCAGTCTTGAATTCTCATCAGCCGTTTCCGTGACATCCTCCGGATTATGATCGATATAATCATCGCTGATGAGTTCAAGAAGTTCGGGATTGTTTTCCCCGTATTCCTGCCGGTTCTTTCGCTCCATGTCATAACAGACTCTGAAACATATCTGGTTAAGCCATGCAACGAACAGCGCCGGTTCTTTTATGCCGGATATATTACGAAGCGCAAGGATGTATGTTTCCTGCAACGCATCCTGCGCAAGATTGGTATCTCTCAGATAGTGTGCCGCATAGTTGTATGTATGCTGGTATGTAATGGCATACAGTTCCGCGAACGCATCACTATCCCCTTTCTGCGATTTTTGAACCAGCCGTCCGATATAGGCATGATTAAAATCAGCCATTTTTACACCTTAGCCATTCCGTATAAGCTGGCTACAAGTTGTCTGAAATCCTTGAATCCATCGGATCCGTTCAGTATCTTCGACAGTTTTATCCTTATCTCATATCCGCCGGAGGTCTTATTATACTGATCGATCTCCTTTTGAAGCTCTTCCTCAAATCTGTTCAGTTTATCGTTGTTACAGTTTTCTATTACAACAAGGAACTCATTACCGTTATTCCTGCCTACGAATCCATAGTAAGCACTTATCCTCTCCACCACGGAAGAAAATTCCTTAAGCGCCACGTTTCCACTCGATCTGCCGTATTTGTCATTGATCTCTTCGAGATTATCGATCCTGATGAGCGAACATCCGAGCTTTGATATGTCAGCTCCGCCCTCATACTTTTCAAATATCTGGTCAACTGAGAATCTGTTCGGTATGCCTGTAAGGGAATCTACATAAACCGCCCGCTTCAGCACGTGATCATGGACGATATGTCCTTCGAGAAGTCTGAAATCCATGATTATGCAGACAACGCTGTACAGCATGAACGCCCACAGAAACACACAGATCGTCAACAGTACCTTATTTGAAAACACGCTTGTTCTGAGATTTTCATCCAGAAATATGAACAGAAAAAAACAGATGGCAAAGACCACAAGAAGTGCAAGCTGTATAAACTTAAACATCTTATAACTCTTGAAATAATCGTCTCTCATATATAATCCTTCTTACCCTGCGTACTCCCAATCCTGTTAATTATATACCTTGTGACATAAAAAGAAAAGGCAAAAAGGCTGAACCTTTTTATGTGATCGGCACGTCTTAATCATTGAAGGTAGTTTGTTTGCAAAAATATGAAAGAAGGATTATCATGACCAGAAAACGTAAGATCGCCGTCCGCATACTTGCAGCCATTGCATTTCTCGTACTGTTTCTTCTGCCTGTCCTGGGATTTATGCCCACAAACACAGTTGCTGATGAGACAGCACAAAGCGCCTCGGTATATTCCGGTGATTATGTATTTTTTGTAGTATCCAATGAGAATGTGCCTCTGGCAGCTTCCCCCGTTTCCAATTCATCTTCGTACATCATGTGGATAGGACTTGCAATGCTCGCTGTTACGATCATGTCTCTGTACAGTGCCTGGTATGCTTCGATCAGAAGAAATATCACGGAATTATCCGGAAAGCTTTCTCCTGCCGACAGGAGATTCTTCAATGATTCTAGGAGTTTCTTCCATCCGATCAGATCATACCGCCTGGCAAAGGATGCCGAGGATTCGGTTGCTTCCCTGTATTTCGGAAACATCTGATCTTATTATTTTTACATGACAAGAGACAGGGGATATCCCCTGTCTCTTATATTATCCTTAAGTTTATGTACTTATTCTTCGGTAACCGTTACTGTTTCTTCTTCCACTTCAACGGTCTCTTCCTCCGACTGTTCGGATATATCCGTCACCTCATCGTCAACCTCGATCTGCTGATCCTGTTCTTCAATCTCCGGTGCGGCAATACTGTCGGGAAGCGATGTGTCGAGCATGACATTCCTGTACTGCTTCATACCTGTACCTGCAGGTATCAGTTTACCGATGATAACATTTTCCTTAAGACCGATAAGCGGATCTACCTTACCCTTGATAGCTGCCTCAGTAAGAACTCTTGTGGTCTCCTGGAAGGATGCAGCCGACAGGAATGAGCTTGTGGCAAGACTTGCCTTGGTGATACCGAGCATTACCTGCTTTGCTTCAACCGGCTTCTTTCCTTCTGCTTCAAGAGCCTCGTTCAGATCCTCGAGTTCAAGAGCATCAACAAGTGAACCCTGCAGAAGATCGGAATCTCCCTCATCTTCAACACGCACTTTCTTGAGCATCTGTCTGACTATGACCTCAATATGCTTATCGTTGATCTCAACACCCTGAAGTCTGTAAACTCTCTGAACTTCTCTGAGCATGTAATCCTGAGCTGCACGGACACCCTTGATCTTCAGGATATCATGAGGATTGACCGAACCGTCGGTAAGCTCATCACCGGCCTGGATGTCAACACCCTCTTCGGTGATCTTGGAACGTGATCCGTAAGGGATAAGGTATGTCTTGCTCTCTCCGGTCTCATCGTTTGTAACGACAACTTCACGCTTCTTCTTTGTATCCTGTAACACGGCTCGTCCCGAGATCTCTGATATGATCGCCAGACCCTTGGGCTTACGTGCCTCAAACAATTCCTCTACACGGGGAAGACCCTGTGTGATATCGTCTCCGGCAACACCACCGGTATGGAACGTTCTCATTGTAAGCTGTGTTCCGGGCTCACCGATGGACTGTGCCGCTATGATACCGACAGCTTCACCAACCTGAACCATCTCACCCGATGCCATGTTTGCACCATAGCACTTACTGCATATGCCGTTATGACATTTACATGTAAGGATGTTACGGATCTTGATACCTATCTTGGATTCAAGGATAGGAGTCTTTTCCGAGTCAACGGCACTCTTGAGCACAAGTTCCACACGTCTCGGTGTTATCATATGATTTTTCTTAACAAGTACGTTTCCGTCCTTGTCAAGTATATCCTCTGCGGCATATCTTCCGAGTATACGATCGTGAAGTGTCTCTATCACTTCCTTACCGTCGGCAAACGCCTTAACGTACATTCCCGGGATCTCTGCACGCTTCTCGGAACAATCCTGTTCACGAATGATAAGCTCCTGAGATATATCTACAAGTCTTCTTGTAAGGTAACCCGAGTCAGCTGTTCTGAGGGCTGTATCCGACAGACCTTTACGTGCTCCGTGAGCCGACATGAAATACTCCAGAACGTCAAGACCTTCACGGAAGTTTGACTTGATCGGGAGCTCGATAGTCTTACCTGTTGTATCAGCCATAAGACCACGCATACCGGCAAGCTGCTTGATCTGCTTGTTAGATCCACGGGCACCGGAATCAGCCATCATGTAAATGTTATTATACTTATCGAGTCCGTCTATAAGCTCTTTTGTAAGGCTCTCATCCGTATTCTTCCAGGTATTGATTACGCCGTCATGTCTTTCTTCTTCCGTGATAAGACCACGTTTGTAATTACGTGTGATCTTCTCAACCGTAACCTGTGCTTCATCAAGCATGTTCTGCTTGGCTGCAGGAACGGTCATGTCAGATATCGAAACGGTCATGGCTGCCTGAGTCGAATACTTGTAACCCATTGCCTTGATATCGTCAAGAACCTCTGCGGTCTTTGTAGCGCCGTGATTGTTGATGACTTTTTCAAGTATCTTCTTAAGGTGTGATTTTCCTACATGGAAATCGACCTCAAGCTTGAGCGCATTATCAGGATTCTCTCTGTCAACAAATCCAAGATCCTGAGGAAGTATCTCATTGAAAATGAGACGTCCGAGTGTAGTTTTGATCATACCCGAGACTTTGCTGCCGTCAGGCATTATCTTTTCACGATACACGGTTATCGGCTGATGAAGAGTTATCTCCTGGTTCTCGTGTGCAAGGAGCGCCTGGTTCATCGAGTTATAATATCTTCCCAGAATATCGACCATCTCACATACTATCCATCTGTCACGCTCGGGATCGATGTTTACTCTTATGATCGTATCACGCTCGATCGCAGTTCCCTTGATACTGTCGACACTCTTACCTGCCTTGACTGCTTTCTCCTTGGCAGCCTGGTATGTATAAAATGCTTTTGATGATGCCTCTATGAATGATGAGCGTATCTGCTCCATCTTCTCTTTTGCCTTGGCAGCCTCTTCCGTCTTGCCTTCCGCGATCTCCTTGAGTTCTTTGATCTCGGCCTTGGCAGCCTTCGCTTCTTCCTCCGTTGCCGGGAAGCTTATCGCAACTTCACCTTCAAAATCAGGATCTTTGGAAAGATCTCTCATTTTTTCCATCGTCAGATAGTAAATACCGAGGACCATATCCTGTGAAGGAACCGCAACAGGTCCTCCATCCGAAGGCTTCAGCAGGTTGTTGGGCGAGAGCAGAAGGAATCTGCACTCTGCCTGTGCTTCAACCGAAAGAGGAAGATGGACAGCCATCTGGTCTCCGTCGAAGTCGGCATTGAACGCCGTACATACGAGCGGATGAAGCTTTATCGCCTTACCTTCTACAAGGATAGGCTCAAATGCCTGTATACCCAGCCTGTGCAGTGTTGGTGCACGGTTGAGCATAACCGGATGTTCTTTGATGACATCCTCGAGTACATCCCACACTTCAGGACGAAGACGTTCTACCATCTTCTTCGCATTTTTGATGTTGTGGGCAGATTTATTTGCTACAAGCTCTTTCATAACGAAAGGCTTGAACAGCTCTATTGCCATCTCTTTCGGAAGACCGCACTGATAGATCTTGAGCTCGGGTCCTACGACGATAACCGAACGGCCCGAATAGTCAACATGCTTTCCGAGAAGGTTCTGACGGAAACGTCCCGACTTACCTTTGAGCATGTCGGACAGAGACTTGAGAGGTCTGTTTCCGGGGCCTGTTACGGGACGCCCCCTGCGGCCGTTATCTATAAGCGCGTCAACAGCCTCCTGCAGCATTCTCTTCTCGTTGCGGACGATGATATCGGGTGCACCGAGTTCAAGAAGTCTCTTAAGTCTGTTATTACGATTGATGATCCTTCTGTACAGGTCATTAAGATCCGATGTTGCAAATCTGCCTCCGTCAAGCTGTACCATGGGACGCAGATCGGGCGGGATAACGGGAATGACATCCATTATCATCCACTCGGGCTTGTTTCCCGACTCACGGAAAGCTTCGACAACTTCAAGTCTCTTAATGATCTTTGCCTTCTTCTGACCTGTTGATTCCTCAAGCTGAGCCTTGAGATCTTCGGCTTCCGCATCAAGATCGATAGCCATAAGAAGTTCCTTGATCGCTTCCGCACCCATTCCGACACGGAATCTTCCTTCGTACTGCTCATATTCTTTCTGGTACTCCGCCTCGGTAAGAACCTGCTTGTACTTCAGGTCTGTTGCCATCGGATCCAGAACTATATAATTGGCAAAATACAAAACCTTTTCCAGCGTTCTTGGTGACAGATCGAGGATCAGTCCCATACGGCTGGGAATTCCCTTGAAGTACCATATATGCGATACCGGTGCAGCAAGTTCGATGTGACCCATTCTTTCACGGCGCACGTTAGCCTTTGTGACCTCAACGCCACAACGGTCACAGATGACACCCTTATAACGGATCTTCTTATACTTACCGCAATGACACTCCCAGTCCTTTGACGGTCCGAATATCCTTTCACAGAAAAGACCGTCCTTCTCGGGCTTAAGTGTTCTGTAGTTGATCGTTTCAGGCTTTCTGACCTCACCTCTTGACCACTCTCTGATCTTTTCGGGTGAAGCAAGTCCGATCCTGATCGAATCAAAAGTTAAAGGCTCGTAAGCTTCTTTATTCTGTTCTGCCATTTTTCGCTCCTTTTATGAAAAAGTATCGGCTGTAATCATTCCTCTGTGTCATCGTAGCTGTCTTCGAAGTCACCTTCTTCTTCGACATACATATCGTCGTCCGCTTCATCGACATCCACAAACTCACCGCTGTCTTCGTCGATCTCCTGAACGCCGTATCCGCTCTTACCGAAATCCTCATCCTTGCGGTAATCCTTGAAATCACCTTCGAGAACGGATCTCATATCTGTTTCGCCATAGTCTACGGTTTCCTTGATCTCGACTTCCGTATTGTCATCGCGAAGAACGCGTACGTCGAGTCCGAGCGACTGCAGTTCCTTGAGAAGAACCTTGAATGACTCGGGGATTCCGCCTTTAGGAATATTGTCTCCCTTGATGATGGCTTCATATGTCTTGACACGTCCGATCACATCATCGGACTTGACTGTCAGGATCTCCTGCAGTGTATACGATGCACCGTATGCTTCAAGTGCCCACACTTCCATTTCACCGAAACGCTGTCCGCCGAACTGTGCTTTACCACCGAGAGGCTGCTGCGTAACAAGTGAATAAGGGCCGGTAGAACGTGCATGGATCTTATCGTCTACCAGATGGTGAAGCTTCAGGTAATGCATGTGACCTATCGTTACCGGGCTGTCAAAATACTCACCCGTACGTCCGTCGCGAAGCCTTACCTTTCCGTCTCTTGAAATAGGTACTCCCTTCCAGAGAGTTCTGTGATCTCTGTTCTCCGACAGATATTCATAAACCTCGGGAAGAAGTTCGGCCTTATGGAGACTCTCGAACGTAATGCCTGACTTGTCTTTTGCTTCCTTTGCCTCTTTGGCATCAAACGGAAGATTGACATAGTCATTTGCAAGATCGAGCGTATCCATGATGTCATCTTCATCTGCGCCGTCAAATACCGGGGTAGCGATATTGAATCCCAAAGCCTTTGCCGCAAGCGACAGATGGATCTCAAGTACCTGTCCGATATTCATACGCGAAGGAACACCCAAAGGATTAAGCACTATATCCACGGGGCGACCGTTAGGAAGATACGGCATATCCTCGATCGGAAGCACACGGGATACATCACCCTTGTTTCCGTGACGACCGGCCATCTTATCTCCTACCGATATCTTTCTCTTCTGAGCAATATATATTCTTACGGATTTGTTGACTCCCGGAGGAAGCTCATCTCCGTTTTCTCTTGTAAACACTTTGGCATCAACTATGATACCGTATTCTCCGTGAGGAACCTTGAGTGAAGTATCTCTTACTTCTCTTGCTTTCTCACCGAAGATCGCACGAAGAAGTCTCTCTTCTGCGGTAAGCTCCGTCTCTCCCTTGGGAGTTACCTTACCGACAAGGATATCTCCCGCTCTTACTTCCGCACCGATACGGATGATACCGTTCTCATCAAGATCCTTGAGTGCGTCTTCACCGACACCGGGAACGTCTCTTGTGATCTCCTCGGGACCGAGCTTTGTATCTCTTGCCTCTGCTTCATGTTCTTCTATATGAACCGATGTGTAAACATCCTCCTGAACGAGTCTCTCCGAAAGGAGAACTGCATCCTCGTAGTTATAACCTTCCCATGTCATGAACGCTATAAGAGGATTTTTACCGAGTGCCATCTCACCGTTTGATGTTGAAGGTCCGTCAGCGATAACCTGTCCTGCCTCAACATGCTCACCCTTATCAACTATGGGTTTCTGGTTGTAACAGTTCGACTGGTTCGAACGAAGGAACTTCGTAAGGTGATAGGTCTCGATAGTCTTATCGTCGTTCTTGATAACGATCTCATCCGATACCGAAGACAGAACCGTTCCGGGCTTCTTGGCTACAACGCATACACCCGAGTCTACTGCGGCCTTAGGCTCCATTCCCGTTCCGATGACGGGAGCTTCCGTCTTAAGAAGAGGAACAGCCTGACGCTGCATGTTCGATCCCATCAGGGCACGGTTTGCATCGTCGTTCTCAAGGAAAGGAATAAGTGCCGTTGCCACCGAAAATACCATCTTAGGAGACACATCCATAAAGTCAAACATTGACTTGTCATACTCCTGAGTCTCCTCACGGTAACGACCCGATACGTTGTTCCTTACGAAATGACCGTCTTCATCGAGCGGCTCGTTAGCCTGGGCAACATGATAATTGTCTTCCTCGTCGGCCGTCATATATACAACTTCATCGGTAACCTTCGGGTTATCGGGATCGCTGTGATCTATCTTTCGGTATGGCGCCTCGACAAAACCATACTCATTTATCCTTGCATAGCATGCAAGTGAGTTGATAAGACCGATGTTGGGACCTTCGGGTGTCTCAATGGGACACATTCTTCCGTAATGTGAATAATGAACGTCTCGAACCTCGAATCCGGCACGGTCTCTTGACAGACCACCGGGACCGAGAGCTGAAAGCCT
>JAFZQP010000012.1 GCA_017620345.1 Lachnospiraceae bacterium | reverse complement strand
GTGTCGGCGTCGGCGTCGGTGTCGGTGTCGGTGTCGGCGTTGGCGTCGGTGTCGGTGTCGGCGTCGGTGTCGGTGTAGGTGTCGGTGTCGGTGTCGGCGTCTCGGTAGGCGCCACGAGTGTCTCGCTCTCCTCGATCATCCCGAGCTGCCTGGCACGTTCCTTCACTTCCTCATCCGTCATCGAATCCTTTGTACTTTTTCCAAGCGCAAGTCCCATCACAACTGCCGTAACAGCTATTCCTATCCCGAGACCGCGTAAGTAGAATTTCAGTTTCATGTTTATTTTCCGCTATGCATCAGTATCATCTGAACAGATCCAGAACAAGCTTGACCTCTCCTACCCCGAGGCCGAGTGTTTTGGCGATCTGTACCGTGTCAAGTCCGTTTGCCGCCATGGCAAGGATCTTATCATTGTTGTTGCCTGCAGGTGAATCACCTGCCATTGCTTCAAAATCGGCTGCCGTTGCAGCGCCTGCCGCCGGTGCCGATACATTTACTATATTGCCTTCCTTGTATGCCCCTCCGGAAAGGATATCATAAACCACCTTTTCCTTGACCGGTTCGGGAGCATCTGCCGTTATCGCCTTTGCTATCGCATCTTCCGGCCCTTTTATGCCGAGAAGCTGCGCTTCTATCTTGGACTGGGTAAGCGCCTTGCCGCGCTTTACGCCCGTGTCCGGTGGTTCGGGATCATTCTTTTTGAAGACCACCGGCTCCGGATCCGGGATCACAAGATCATCAAACACCGATTTCTGTTCAGCCGTAAGTCCCTTCTGTGATACCGAAGCAACGCTCATCCCGCGCAGGAGTGTTTCGGATGCATCGATCGCGTTGTGGGATATATCCTCGATCTTGTGTGCCGCAGCATCCGCCTCCCTGATCGTGTTGGTCAGGTCGGTCTGCTTGTCCTTGAGCATATCATACAGGAACATTACTTCCTGATGGTTCTTGTTGATCTCACCAAGGACCGTCTCGGCATATTCACCGACAGCCATGATCTTCTCGTTCGATACCTTCTCGAGCGACCGTTCAGCCTTGTCAACCGCATAGCCGACCGTTTCGCTCGTAGCCTCGCCGACGCGCAGTCTCATCGTATCGACTTCCTGTTCCACGAGACGCCTTGCTTCTTCCTTTTCGGCCGCGATCTCCCTGTCCGATTTTTTCATCGGCACTTCAGGCATCATAAAACTTATGACAAAAATAATCACTCCTACAACAAGGAGTGCTATTTCCATAGGCGACATCTTACCCTCCTGCTATTTATACGGTCATATTAAAACCACCCGGATTCAGTTTGATGACTCTACCTTCCTCCGGTACCTCGTCGGCCTTCTTTTTCTTGCGGGTGGAAAAATATTTGTTCCTGCCCTCTTCCTTGGCATCATGCTCCGTTCCGGACTTGTCGGCATTATCCTTCTCACGCACGGTATTGACATGCGAATCACCATTCTTCTGGATATCCTCCTGAATGACGACATGCTGCGTGTGCGGATGCTCGATCTCATTAGCCTTGACAGCCGAAAAGTCCATAGCGCGGACTACCATATTGTTGTTCTCAAGCGGTGATATCATATCATAATCCCTTTATGCGAACGTCTGCCCCATCCTTGACAAACCTGCAGTGCTGGGCAGACTTGCTGAGCACCGTGCTCGTGTCATTTATCGTCAGTTTGGTACCGGGATATGCGAAACCTTCGACCTTTACACAACTTTCCCTGTCATTTGTGCTGTCGATCTGATCCATGATACCGTTAACATCGTTCATTTTTTCTTCAAGTTCAGCCTTAAGTGACTTGTACTGTTCTGACAGCTGCTTGAAGTACATGACCTGTTCGGGACGCAGCTGCTCGCCGGCCTTGATCTTTTTCGTTATCGTAAGCAGTACCGGCTCGGACTGTTCGATCTTCTTCCGAAGGCTCGCTATCTCGGCGTTAAGGTTGTTGCATCGAAGCGTAAGTTTCGGATCCGTTCCGACTTCTATATCGGTATTGACTCCCATCTCCGATCCGATCGTCTTGGCCGATACGCTTGCGGGTGTGCGGATCGATCCGCCCGTGATGAACCCGCGCTTTCCGGTGACTGTCACTTCTCCCTTGCAGATAACGTTGCTGTGGAGTATGGCCTCCGCGTGAACGTATCCTCCGGCATTTATATTTGCATTTTCAATGAACTTCGATATTACATTGCCGCCGGCATTGATCGTACCCTTGCCCATCCCGTTCATTCCGCGGGCGATCGTTACATTGCCTGCTGCATCTATCGTACTGTTTTCAACTACACCTCTTACCTCAACATCACCGTCTGCCTTGACCGAAAATCCGGTCTTGACGTTTCCGAGAACACATACGTTTCCTGAATACTCGATATTGCCGGTGGCATTATCAACATCACTGACCTCATACACATCCGAAACGAAAACCTTGCCTTCAACAAGTGATGCGTGACCGTCTACAGCTGTTGTTATCGTCAGTTCATCGGGTGAAAGTTCTATGTTTCTTCCGAACTTGAGCGTAAGCTTTTTGACTTCACGCGGCGGAAGTACATCTCCGGTCACGTTATATCCGGGCTCTCCGGGAACCTCTTTTGTAAGCGTCGCAAGCTTGTCGCCCTTTTTTACAAGGCTTATGGCAGAAAGCGAATGGAAATCCACCGAGCCGTCTTCATTAAGTTTGGGCTTTAAGTTCGGATTGGTATTAAAAAAATACTCTATTACGGCATCCTGCCCAAGGGTCGGCTGCAACCCTTTGGCAAGAACATAATCTGTACAGTAGTGTCTGTCCTTAAGATACGCATCTATCGCAGCATCATCAACACCTTTGACGACGCCCTGAAGCTTAAGCGTACTCTTGATATCGGCAGGTGTCAGCTCCGCTCCCTGCGTGGAAGGCGGATAAAACCTGCAGGTCGCCTGCATCTTATCCGGACTTACAATAACCCTGAAGCTCTCGGGACACGGTATCCCCTTCTTGGATGCGATCTTGATGTTCTCCTGTTTGGAGAGGCCATCTATGACCTTTTTGATCGCAACGATATCTATATTGGGGAATCCCTTGGAAACAAGGTAATCCCTCATCTCATCAACCTGTATCGGCTCTCCGCCGTCCTCGGGCGGAAACAGACTCACATAGGAGTCGGTGTCCGAAAACTGTATCTTGAAATATCCGTTCTTCATCAAATGCCTCCCCTTACAACCTTACCGTAACCAAACCCCTCAGACGGAAGTAAGTATCCCCATGTAATTGCCCATCTTGGTCTTCATCTTGCCAAGTGCCTTCGTGTGAAGCTGCGACACGCGCGATTCAGAAACCTCAAGCACGTTGCTTATCTCCTTGAGAGTCAGCTCCTCGTAGTAATACAGTACAACTACCATACGTTCCTTCTCTGTCAGAAGATTAAGCGCTTCACCGAGCATCTGCTTGAGCTCTTCCTGTTCAAGATGCTCCTCGGGTCTTGCAGGCTGCGATGATAATCCTCTGTTATCCGCTATGTCGCTTCCCTGCTCGACAAAATCATCAAGCGATACAACGTTCGTCACATTCATCTGTGACTGCCAGTTTGTATACTCTTCTTCACTTATTCCAAGTGCCATCGCAACCTGTTCATCGGTTGCTGCCTTACCGGTCTGTGCTTCGACCTCGGCTATGGCGGCAGTTATCTGTTTTTGGCGCTGACGGACCGTTCTGGGGATCCAGTCCATTTTTCTGATCTGATCGAGAATTGATCCTCGGATACGCAGCGACGCATATGTTTCAAACTTGACGTCCTTACCTGCATCAAACTTGTCGATGGCATCGATCAGTCCGAATATACCGTATCCGCACAGATCATCATACTCGACATTATACCCCAGATACATAGAAAGGCGCCCCGCTACAAGTTTGACAAGCGGAGCATATTCCAATATCAGTTTTTCACGAAGTTCGGGTGTGGGTTTTGAAGAGTAATCCTTCCATAACTTCAGTTTTGCACCTTCATCCATATGCCCCTCCAAAAGATACTATAACTCCCCTATATGGCAGGTTCGGCTTCTTCACTTTCTTCACCTGCGATACCTGCCTCGTCCGAAGACTCATTCTCAGACGCTTCAGCTTCACTGACTGTTCCCGTCTTATCGACAACTTCCCCATCGTCATCGACCCGGTCTTCATCCGGCTCCTCGATATGAAATGAATCGAATACAAGTTTGATCGCAACACCTATTATCAGGAAGACTATAAGCGTAAGGATGAGTACGACCAGCATGTCTTCAAGATTGTAATGATTGATGTAAGTAACTATAGTAGCCACAGCTCCTGCAAGAAGCATAACAAATGCAGGTATCCGTTTTGTATTCATTGCTAGATCGTCTTAACTCCTTTGCCCACGGCTTTGATGATATAGTCGCCGGTCTCCGGATAGAACTCAACGGTACGACCGAAATTAAGTCCCGTATCACTTGCGAGGATCGGGATCTTGAGTTCCGCAAGAACAGCCTTGACCGCATCAACGTTTCTCTGCCCGACATTCGTCAGGTCGGTCTTGTTCTGGAATGCGAACATCTGAGCTCCGCCCGCGATCTTGGCAACAAGTCTGCTTCTGTTCGCTCCCGCAGCCACTATTATCCTGACCAGTTCCTTCGCACCCGTATCCGCAAACTTCGGGATGTTGCTCGTATTCGCAAAGTTCTTGCTGTCAGGAAGCATTATATGTGCAAGCCCGCCGATCTTCGTGATCGGATCCCTTATCGCGATCCCGACACACGAACCGAGTCCGAGCGTTGTGATGGCGTCCGGAGCCTTGCACAGTTTCAGGTCAGCCATGCCGACTTTAATCATTTGACCCATATATTTTCCAAACCTCTCACATTCCCAAAGATGTCAGGATCTTATCATAAGATTCCAGATCGGGAACAAGAATAAAGTATCCTTCAAGCTTAACATCATCCGAGAACTCGGTTGCGATCAGGAGCATCTTGTCTCCGAGTGCTCCGAATTCTATCGCCGGAACCGAAAGGATGGCACCGCACATATCGATCGAAATATCCGGCGGCGAAGGATAGATATTGAGATTGGTGAGCGTCGAAAGCGATGACAGATAGGAACCCGTTATTATGTTTCCTATCTCCTTAAGTGCAGACAGCTCCATCTCGTCAAAATCACCATCCGGATTATCGTTCCCGGTCCCCATGAGCTTGGCCACAAGAACCTTGGCGGATGATTTTTCCAGGAGGAACATTATCGATCCCGAAATGTCTCCTTCAACCACCAGGTATATCCCGGCCATTATCTGTTCCTCGCCTCCCATTGCTTCACCGATCTGTGAAAAATCAAGGAGATCAACCTTGGGAACATGCATGTCGACCTTGGTGTTAAGCAGCTGTGCAAGAGCGGTCGTTGCGTTGCCCGCTCCGATATTGCCTATTTCGCGGAGTACATCAAAGTATACTCCTTCCATGTTATTAAGATCTACTTTTGCCATTATGAATTGTCCTTATCGCTGATAACTGTGTTAAGGTCAAGAAGCGAGATCAGTGTGTTCCCGTTCTTGCCGATACCGTTGATGTATGTCTCGTCGACCTTACTGTCTCTGATGACTTCGTCTATCGTTCTCTCGTCAAGAGTAACAACTTCTCTGACTTCGTCGACAATAAGACCTACCGATGCATTGCTCTCGGACTTGACGATGATGATCCTTGTCTTGCTCGTATACTCATCGGCTTCAAGCCCCATCTTCAGGCGAAGACTCATTACCGGGACAACTTCGCCACGGATATTGATAACGCCTGCAAAATAAGGCTGTACGTGAGGAACTCTCGTGATACTCTGCATCCTGACGATATTATCGATAAAGCTGATGTCGATACCGTACTGCTCCTCTCCGATCTTGATAACGATATATTGAACTGAATCGTATTCTCTTGCAATGTTTAACGCATCCATTTATATCTACCTCCTTCGTAAGACCTTATATCAGAACATTGGCATCGAGTATCAGTGCAACCTCGCCGTCGCCGAGTATCGTTGCGCCCGATATGAGTCTCGAAGTGCAGTTGATATACTTACCAAGTGACTTGATGACTATCTCCTGCTGGCCGATGAGTTCATCAACTACAAGACCTGCAAGCTGATCGCCCTTCTTGACGATGATAACGACCATGTTCGACTTGGGCTC
>JAFZQP010000124.1 GCA_017620345.1 Lachnospiraceae bacterium | reverse complement strand
CCGCTCGTGTGTGCGGTAAAAGTGTACTTTAACAGAGATTTCAAGAGAATGTGGCGGATATACAGGAAGCATTCCGGAAGATAGATCAAAACATATGATATGGAGGAGCATTATGGCAGAGAGCAGTTTTAATTCAGTGGTCAACTCACTTCTTGAAGGTATGGAGGGGTTCTTATCAAGCAAAACGGTTGTCGGGGAACCTGTTGTCGTTAAGGATACGATACTGATACCTTTTGTGGATGTATCATTCGGAGTGGGTGCCGGGACTTTTCGCGGCGAAAAGAAGGATAACGGTGCCGGCGGACTGTCCGGTAAGATGACTCCTACCGCGGTTCTTGTGATACAAAATAATTCGACGAGAGTCGTCAGTATAAAGGATCAGAGTACGATGACCAAGATAATCGATATGGTACCGGAGATCATGAATAAGATCGCTGCAAAGAAAGAAACAACGGTATCGGATGAAGAAGTGATCAAAGCAACGGAAGATGCGTTTGAAGAATAACAGGGCATAATAAAAGAACCTCCGAAAAGAGGTTCTTTTAAAATACTTACTTATGCTCTTTCGACTTTGTCAGACTTTAAGCATCTTGAACAAACATGTAATGTCCTGGGCGTTCCGCCGACCATACATTTTACACGTTTAACATTAGCATGAAAGATACGGTTTGATCTTCTGTGTGAGTGGCTCACGTTGTTCCCGAAATGAACGCCTTTGCCGCATATATCACATTTAGCCATCCTGAAACCTCCTTAAAAACTATCTATGTAAAATAGTTGATTTTTTCGCAACATGGGTATTTTATCAAAAGTTTTCGGGCAATGCAAGCATAAGTTTACAAGGCGGCCAAATTTATGTTTTCTTTGAAAGCGTTTACGTGTATAATAAGGCATGACGCAATTCTTTCAATAAAAGGAGGTTTTGTATGAGAGAAGCTTTGGCAACGGGTTCGGGTAATCTTATAATCGATGTCGATGTAGTTGCACAGTATGCGGGCAGTGTAGCGGTTGAGTGTTTCGGTATCGTCGGAATGGCAGCCGTGAGCATGTCTGACGGTATAGCCAAGATGCTCAAAAAGGAGAACCTGACAAGAGGTATAAATGTCGAGATGGTCGGTAACAAGCTGATACTTGATTTTCACGTGATCGTAAGTTACGGCGTGAACATAAGAGCTGTCGCACAGAATCTCGTTAATAATGTTAAGTATAAAGTTGAAGAATTCACCGGATTTGAGATTGATAAGATCAATGTTTTTGTAGAAGGTGTCCGGGTTATCGATTAAAGGAGGATAGACAGGTGCAGTCAAAAAAGATCGATGCCGCAACACTGGCAAAAATGTTTTTAGCAGGTGCAAGAAGGCTTGAATCTGAAAAAGAGATCATAAATGAGCTTAACGTATTTCCTGTTCCCGACGGTGATACGGGTACAAATATGTCGCTTACGATCATGTCGGCAGTAAAGGAAGTTGAAGCGATAACCGACATGAACATGACAACTCTTTCCAAGGCGATCTCATCAGGATCGCTTCGCGGAGCAAGAGGTAACTCCGGTGTCATTCTGTCCCAGTTATTCCGTGGCTTTACGAAAGTCATCAAGGATAAAGACGAGCTTGACATGGATGTCTTTACCCAGGCGCTTCAGAAAGCGGTAGAGACGGCATACAAGGCCGTCATGAAACCTAAAGAGGGTACCATTCTCACGGTTGCCCGCGGTGTAGCCGACAAAGGTGTTGAGATCAATAACAAGGTTGATGATCTTGATACATATTTTAAAGAGATAATATTCAATGCTGAAGATGTTCTTCAGAAGACTCCGGATATGCTTCCCGTGCTTAAAGAAGCCGGTGTGGTTGATTCAGGCGGACAGGGACTTCTGGAGATACTCAAAGGCGGATATGCAGCATATTCGGGAGAAGACGTTGATGAGATATTCACAAAGTCGAAGCCTGAGGCAGCAGCTGTCGTTGAAAAGGAGAAAGTCGTCACATATGAGACCCGCCTTGTGATGTACAAGCAGGGCTCCTTTGATGATGAAGCAAATGATTCACTTTGCGATTATCTTAATGCTTACGGTACGGGTGTCAAACTTGAAGATAACGGGAACAGTATGAAGATCTGTGTATTCTCGGATGAACCCGGAAGGATAATATCAAAGTGCCTTTCGTTCGGATCTATCGATGATGTTATGATCAAGCCTTGGGATAAAGACGAGATCAAACCGGTTCTTGATACCGATAAGAGCGAAGACAAGATCGAAGAAAAGATCATCGAGGAAAAGCATGAGCCTCAGAAGAGCGAACCCGTTAAGCCCAAGGCTGAACCGGTCGTTAAAAAGGCTCCGGAAAAAGAAATGGGGTTTGTTGCCGTTTCATGCGGAAGAGGGCTTGATGAGATATTTACAAGTCTCGGAGTAGATTATCTTATAACCGGCGGTCAGACAATGAATCCTTCAACGGACGATATGGTCAGCGCGATCGATAAGGTTAATGCAAAGACCGTGTTCATACTGCCCAATAACAAGAATATCATCCTTGCAGCAAATCAGGCGCAGTATCTTGTTGAAGACAAAGAGATCATCGTGATACCTACCAAGACGATACCGCAGGGTATCACAGCGCTTATCACTTATATGAGTGATGCTACACCGGCCGATAACGAAAGCGCTATGGTTTCCGCCATTTCAACGGTCAAGACCGGGCAGGTAACATATGCCGTCAGAGATACATCAATAAACGGCCTGGAGATCAAAAAAGGCAATATAATGGGTATAGGCGATCATGAGATACTTGCTGTCGGATCTGTTGTTGAAGAGACGGCTATGAGCATGATCGATCGTATGGTTGATGATACATCGGAGATAATAAGTATCTATTTCGGCGATGAAGTTGATGAAGAGATCGCGGGTGATCTTGCGGCGAATGTAGAGAAGAAATACCCCGACATATCCGTGGAACTTCATATGGGAGGACAGCCGATCTATTACTATATAGTTTCCGTGGAATAACATGACAGAGCTTACGGCTTTAAAGGGTATAGGAGAAAAGACAGCATCTTACTACGGCAGACTTGGCATAAATACCGTAGAGGATGCTGTTTATTATTTTCCGCGGGACTATATCAGGTATGAAGAGCCAAGCCCCGCTTCCAAGCTTTCGTGCAACATAACCGTTTCGTTCATTGCAACGGTCGTCTCAAGACCTCTTGTAAAGAAAGTAAGAAGACTTACGATAACCACTGCGCGTTTATCCGCCGACGGAGTGCTCATATCATCCACATGGTTTAACATGCCGTATCTTTCCAAAAGTCTTAAGACGGGGGAGTCATATGTCTTTAGGGGAAAGCTTTCGTATGAAGGCGATCATTATCATATCGAGCAGCCCGGGATCTATAAAAAAGAAGTATATGAAGAGATGCTCGGACATATCAATCCGGTTTACTCACTTACAAAAGGCCTTACCAATTCGGCAGTTACCAAAACGATAAGGAGTGCATTTGATATTCTCGGGGACAGGATAGAGCCTGAAGTATACGATATGCATTTTCCGAAAGATGAAAAAACTCTCATCAAAGCAAGAAACAAGCTTGTTTTTGATGAGTTTCTGCTGTTCATATTAAGGCTGCGTCTTCTTAAAGAAGAGGAAGAATACTCAAGGAATGATTTTAACATAGTCGAGGTGGCCGAGTGCGAAAGACTGATCGAAAAGCTTCCTTACAGGCTGACAGATGCACAAAAGCGTGTGTGGGAGCAGATACGAAACGACCTGTGTTCGGACAGATCGATGCATCGTCTGATCCAGGGGGATGTGGGATCGGGAAAGACGATACTGGCCGTACTGTCTGCGATCATGGTGGCACGAAACGGCTATCAGTGCGCTATCATGGCTCCGACCGAGATACTGGCCGAGCAGCATTTCGAATCGGTAAAGACACTGCTTAACGGATCGCATCTTGATATAAACGTTGTGCTACTTACAGGTTCCATGTCTGCTTCAGCAAAGAAAAGCGTCAGGGAGATGATCGAAAACGGAACCGCGGATATTATAATAGGAACACATGCACTGTTTTATGAAAAGGTCACGTATTCAAATCTGGCGTTGGTCGTTACGGATGAGCAGCACAGATTCGGTGTAGGACAGCGGACGAGACTTTCATCAAAAAATAAGGAAAACGATGCACATGTCCTTGTCATGAGCGCTACCCCGATCCCACGTACTCTTGCGATAATAATGTACGTAGATCTTGATATATCCGTAATAGATGAAGTTCCGGCACATAAGCTTCCGATAAAAAATGCGGTTGTAAATGAAAACTACAGAAAGACCGCATATGATTTTATGAAAAAGGAGATAACGGCCGGTCATCAGGTATATGTCATCTGCCCGCTGATCGAAGAGAGTGAAGGACTTGACGCAAGAAATGTAACGGATATGACACGGGAGCTCGGTGACCGGTTCGGCAGCAGTGTCAGGATCGGAATGCTGCATGGCAGGATGAAGCCCGCTCAAAAACAGACGGTTATGGACGAATTTGCTAAAGGTGCCCTTGATATACTTGTATCTACAACCGTTGTTGAGGTTGGAGTAAATGTTCCGAACGCCACGGTCATGATGATAGAAAATGCAGACAGATTCGGCCTTGCCGCACTTCATCAGCTTCGCGGCAGGATCGGAAGAGGTAAGGACCAGTCGTACTGCATATTCATGAGCCAGAGCGATAATCCCGACACTATGAAACGGCTGGAGATATTAAAGACTACAAATGACGGGTTTAAGATAGCGCGCGAAGACCTTAAGCAAAGAGGCCCCGGTGAGATATTCGGGCTGCGCCAGTCGGGAGACATCAGGTTCAGGCTTGCAGACATATTTCTTGATGCGGCTCTTCTTGAAAAAGCATCCGATGAAGCTACGAGGATCCTCCTTGATGACCCTCATCTTGAAAAACCCGAAAATGAACGATACAAAAAAGCGATCGAAAACTTAAGTTCCGGGTCCGTAAGCGCATCTCTCTGACATACAATTTTTTGTACCGGATCGTGCAGACGATACAATAAGTTGTGTTTTTTGCTTGAAAAATCATATCATTATGGTATAATTTCACCGAAAGAATCGCCAAAGCAGTTGTGAGGGCAACTGTTTTGGTTGTTAGTTTTGTTTATATAAGGGGTAAAATATGTCACCAAGATCAACTTATGATGCAAAGAGCATCACAGTCCTTGAAGGGTTGGATCCTGTCAGAGCGCGTCCCGGAATGTACATCGGGAGCACAACTACAAAGGGTCTTAACCATCTGATCTACGAGATCGTAGATAATTCCGTTGATGAACATCTGGCAGGATTCTGCAACAGTATATGGGTAACGCTTGAAAGTGATGGCTCTGCAACGATCGAAGATAACGGTCGGGGCATACCCGTTGGCATGCATGAAAAGGGTGTCAGCGCGGAGCGTGTTGTTTTTACGACACTTCATGCGGGCGGTAAATTCGATAATGAAGTATACAAGACGAGCGGAGGACTGCATGGTGTCGGATCATCAGTCGTAAATGCTCTGTCAGAATACCTTGATATAGAAGTAAAACGTGACGGGAATGTATATCATGACAGATACTCAAGAGGCGTTCCGGTCATCAAACTCGAAAAAGGACTTCTTCCCGTTATAGGCAAGGCAAGGAGTACAGGTACAAAGATCAATTTCCTTCCTGACGGTGAGATATTTGAGAAGACAAGGTTCAAGGAAGAGGACATCAAGTCAAGGCTTCACGAGACGGCATACCTTAATCCCGAACTTACAATATACTATTGCGACAAGAGAGTAACGCCTCATGATACGGAGGAGTTTCATGAGCCTGACGGTATAATCGGATTCATCAAGGATCTTGACAGTAATAAGGAAACCGTATGCGATCCCGTGTTCTTCTCGGGACAGTGCGACGGCATCAATGTTGAGATAGCATTTCAGTATGTCAATGAATTCCATGAGAACGTACTCGGGTTCTGTAATAACATATACAATTCCGAAGGCGGAACACATCTGACGGGATTCAAGTCGATGTTCACCAATGTGATGAACACATACGCAAGGCAGCTTAACGTTCTTAAGGATAAGGACCAGAACTTTACCGGAGCGGATATCAGGAACGGAATGACCGCGATCGTGTCGATAAAACATCCGGACCCGAGATTCGAAGGCCAGACCAAGACCAAGCTTGATAATCAGGACGCAGCAAAGGCTGTATCCAAAGTTACGGGCGATGAACTTCCGAGATATTTTGACCGAAACCTTGAATCATTAAAAGCCGTTCTTGCCTGTGCCGAAAAGGCCGCCAAGATCAGGAAGGCCGAGGAAAAAGCGAAGACCAATATGCTGACCAAGCAGAAGTATTCGTTTGATTCAAACGGTAAGCTTGCGAATTGTGAGAGCAGGGATCCGAAGAAATGTGAGATATTCATCGTAGAGGGTGATTCTGCAGGAGGAAGTGCCAAAACGGCAAGGAACCGTAATTATCAGGCTATCCTTCCCATCAGAGGTAAGATACTTAATGTTGAAAAGGCCAGCATTGATAAAGTGCTTGCCAATGCTGAGATCAAGACGATGATCAATGCGTTCGGCTGCGGATTCTCGGAAGGATACGGTAATGATTTTGACATCTCCAAGCTTCGCTATGACAAGATCATTATAATGGCAGATGCGGACGTCGATGGAGCGCATATATCAACACTCCTGCTGACGCTGTTCTACCGCTTCATGCCTGAACTCATATATGAAGGGCATGTATATATCGCGATGCCACCGCTGTACAAGGCCATGCCATCGCGCGGAGAGGAAGAATACCTGTATGACGACAAGGCACTTGCCGTATACAGGAAAAATCATACAAACTTTAAACTTCAGAGATATAAGGGTCTTGGAGAGATGGATGCGTCCCAGTTATGGGAGACGACACTCGATCCGGCTGCAAGACGGCTTAAGCTTGTTGAGATAGAAGACGCAAGACTTGCGAGCACAACGACTGAGATGCTCATGGGAAATGATGTTGCTCCGCGTAAGGATTTTATCTACAGGCATGCGCAGGAAGCGGCACTCGATTATTGATGAGCTGTCACCACCGGGAAATGGAAAGAGAGTAATAAATGGCAAGAAAAGCAGCACCTGAAAAAATAGAAGAGACGATAATCAAGACCGAGTATTCGGACGTGATGCAGAAGTCATATATTGACTATGCGATGTCTGTCATAGTATCAAGAGCTCTTCCTGACGTAAGGGACGGACTGAAGCCCGTTCAGCGAAGAACGCTTTATGATATGTATGAACTCAATAACCGTTACGACAGGCCACATCTTAAGAGTGCGCGTATCGTAGGGGATACGATGGGTAAATATCATCCCCACGGAGACAGCTCGATCTATGACTGTCTCGTTGTCATGAGTCAGGATTTCAAAAAAGGCATGGCGCTTGTTGACGGTCACGGCAATTTCGGATCGATAGAAGGCGACGGCGCAGCCGCAATGAGATATACGGAAGCAAGACTTGAGAAGATCACACAGGAAGAGATGCTCTCGGATCTTGACAAGGATGTCGTTGATTTTATGCCCAACTATGATGAGACCGGAAAAGAACCGGCGGTTCTGCCCTGCAGGTTTCCCAACCTTCTTGTAAACGGTTCCGAAGGTATCGCTGTCGGAATGGCAACGAGCATGCCACCGCATAATCTGAGCGAAGTAATTGAAGCTGAGAAGGCGTTTATCAAAAATCCGATGATCACTACCGCCGAGCTTCTTGAGATCATGCCCGGACCTGATTTTCCCACGGGCGGTATAGTTACGAATAAGGATGAACTTCTCGAGATATATGAATCGGGAACCGGTAAGATCAAGGTCAGAGGCAAGATCGAACTTGAGGTCGGAAAAGGCGGGAAGCCGTCTCTTGTTATAACGGAAATACCGTATACGATGATCGGAGCCAACATATCAAAGTTCCTGCTTGATATCGTTTCACTTATAGATGCAAAAAAAACAACCGATATTGTAGATATCTCCAACCAGTCGAGCAAGGAAGGGATCCGCATAGTCATAGAACTTAAGAAAGATGCCGACGTTGAAAATGTCCGTAATATGCTTCTTAAGAAGACAAGGCTTGAGGATACGTTCGGCGTGAACATGCTGGCGATATGCGACGGACGCCCGGAAGTGCTGGGCCTTCGGGCGATAATATCCCATCATGTGAATTTCCTGCGTGAACTTGCCACCAGAAAATACAGGACACTTCTTACAAGAGAACTCGAAAAGAAAGAGATCCAGGAAGGCCTTATCAAGGCAGTTGATGTAATAGATGTCATCATTGAGATATTAAGGGGCTCCAAGGATGTAAAGATCGCAAAACAGTGCCTTATCGAGGGGGTAACCGAAGGGATCAATTTTAAATCAAGGATATCTCAAAAGGTCGCCTCATCCCTCAGATTTACGGAGAAACAGGCATCCGCGATACTTGATATGCGTCTGTATAAGCTTATAGGGCTTGAAATGGAAGCTCTTATAGCAGAGCATGAAAAGACACTGAAAGATATTAACGAATACAAAGAGATCCTTACCAAACCTGCCAAAATGGACGCCACTATCGTTAAAGGACTTGATTCGATCAGGAAGACATACGGTCGTGAGAGAAGAACGGTCATTGATAATGCAGCCGAAGTTGTATTTGAAGAGAATAAAACCGAAGAGATGGAAGTGGTATTCCTCATGGACCGCTTCGGATATGCCAAGACAGTTGATGTTCCGACCTTTGACAGAAACAGGGATGCTATAGATGAGGAATTCAAGATCAGCTTTACATGTCTTAATACGAGCAGGATATGTGTATTTACCAAAATCGGAGTGATGCACTCGATCAAAGTGTCTGATCTTCCTTTCGGTAAGTTCAGAGATAAGGGAATACCGATCGATAATGTCAGCAATTATAATTCCGATACCGAATCTATCGTATATGTACTGCCGATGTCGGATCTTGTACTCCAAAAGCTGATGTTCGGAACCCGGAAAGGAATGTTCAAGCAGGTATACGGTACCGAATTCGATGTTATCAAGAGGACTGTGGCAGCCACATCGCTTCTCGACGATGATGAACTGATAACGGTATTTCCTGTCACCGATCAGAAATATATTGTTCTACAGACTGAATTTGATGTATTCCTCAAGTTTGAACTTGATGAAATACCTGTTAAGAAAAAAGGAGCCGTGGGCGTCAGAGCGATCAAACTTACCGGGAATGATCGCGTTGAAAATGTATATTATCTTTATGATCAGGATGATACAACCGTTGAGGTCGGAAGCAGACAAATACTGTTATCCAGACTGAAATCTGCGAGAAGGGATACAAAGGGGAGCAAACTGAGAGGATGATATCATGAGAGTGATCGCCGGAAGCGCGAGAAGACTTAATCTGGTCACGCCCAAGGGTATGACTACAAGACCGACGAGCGACAAGATAAAGGAGACTCTTTTTAATATTCTTGCTCCGGAACTGATACAGGCATCGTTTCTTGATCTGTTCGCAGGAAGCGGCGGTATCGGTATTGAGGCACTGTCAAGAGGAGCCGCGGGATGTACATTTATTGAGAAGGACAGGGAAGCCCTGGCCTGTATCAGAAAGAACCTTGAAACAACTAGATTATCCGATAAGGCCGAAGTGATAGGGCGTGATGTCTTTACTGCGCTGTATGACCTTCATCCCAAGAAAGGATATGATATCGTCTTTATAGATCCGCCGTATGCTTCGGGATATGAAAAGAACGTTTTGAACATTCTTTCCGGACAGGGTATACTGAATGAAGATGCTATAGTCATAGTCGAAGCATCTGCCGAGACTGATTTTTCATTTACGGATGCACTTGGATTTGATGTGACAAGGATCAAAGAGTACAAGAACAACAAGCATGTATTCTTAAGGCAGAGGCAGTAGATAGTTTACAGGGAGGATTTACATGAACAAGGCGATATACCCGGGAAGCTTTGATCCGGTAACATACGGGCATATAGATATCATCGAAAGAGCAGCGGATATTTTTGATGAACTGATAGTGGGTGTACTCGTCAACAAGGCTAAAACTCCGTTGTTTTCTGTAGATGAACGTGTTAATATATTAAAAGAAGTGCTTGCCGGCCTTGATAATGTCAGGGTTGTTTCATATGAAGGACTGCTTGTTGAATTTGCGGTCAATAACAAAGCAGGTGTCATTGTCAGGGGACTTCGTGCGGTGACGGATTTTGATTATGAACTTCAGCTTGCACAGACTAACAGAGTACTTTACGGTGGCGTTGATACGATATTCCTTACCACTTCTTTAAAATACGCATATCTGTCCAGCTCCACTGTCAGAGAAGTAGCCAGTTACGGCGGAGATATCAGCAAGTTTGTTCCGCCGGTCGTTGCAAAAATGACATACGAAAAGTTTGGAATAAAAAAGGGGATTGAACAAACAGGAGAGTGTAAATGAGTAGCAGAATCGAACAGGTAATTGACGAAATAGAATTGTTTATTTCGGAGTGTAAGTACCAGACGTTTTCAAACACAAACATAATCGTTGACAAGGACCGGATGGATGAACTGTTAAGAGACCTTCGGCTCCGTACTCCGGAAGAGATCAAGAAGTATCAGAAGATCATAAGCAATAAGGAGAGGATCCTTCAGGACGCAAGAGACAAGGCGGACGCGATGCTGTCCATGGCTCAGGCAGAGACGGTCAGGATGGTCGACGAGAACGAGATCATGCAACAGGCATACGCCCAGGCCGGAGAAGTTGTCAAACAGGCTACCGAACAGGCACAGCAGATCGTAGATATGGCAACGGTCGAAGCGAATAATGTCAGACAATCGGCAATGGAATACACGTTCGGACAGCTCGCAACTTTGCAGGATATAATAGGGCATGCGATAGGAACGGCGGATGCCAAGTATGGTGATCTTATCGCCAAACTCAGAGAATGTGAGAATATCATTGCTCAGGACAGATCTCAGCTGTATCCGCAGGTTGAACTCGATAACGATATTGCCGCACTTGAAGGGTATCCGACGGGGTCCGGCAATAAAAGCGGAACCGCATGATGGTTCCGCTTTTGATTTATATATAGATCCGGGGGTTTTTGGAAATGGAAAGAGTATTATCGCAGTTAAAACCCGAAAAAGTATTTCGGTATTTTGAGGAGATATCACAGATACCGCGACAGTCGGGCAAATGCGACAGGATCAGCGAATATGTGGTCCGTTTTGCCAAAGAGCACGGCCTTTGGCATATGCAGGATGAACTTGGGAACGTGCTCATACGTAAAGAAACAGAGGGCAGACCGTATGTTATCCTACAGGGTCACATGGATATGGTCTGCGAAAAGAGTTATGACTACGAGGCAAAGCATGATTTCGGGAAGGATCCGCTCAAGCTTTGTGTTCTTGATGATCTAATATATGCTAAGGGAACCAGTCTCGGCGCAGATGACGGGATCGCGGTTGCATACATGCTGAGCATACTTGAGGATGATACCCTTGATGTTCCGTCTATAGAGGCTCTGTTTACCGTTGATGAAGAGGACGGTATGAAGGGTGCCATTGGATTTGATACATCAGTATTAAAGGGAAGATACCTTATCAATCTTGATCATGAGATCGCAGGAGAACTGCTCACATGCAGTGCCGGCGGAAAACGCGTCAAATGCTCGGTACCGGTTACATATGAAGAGGTGTCGGGTATAGCATATGACATAATAGTCTGCGGGCTTGCCGGAGGCCACTCAGGAATGGAGATAGATAAGGGCAGGGGTAATGCCAACCTCATTCTCGGCAGGATGCTGCATACGATCACCAAGAACATGCCGTTCTCTTTAAGGTATATCGGCGGAGGACTCAATGATACATCGATATGTCGTGAAGCCAAAGCTGAGATAATAATAGACGAAAAATATATTGATACACTTGAGACGGTTGTTGAGAAATATTCACACATAATATGCGACGAGTTTGAAGGCATAGAAGAGAATATGATGATATATGCCGAGAATAAGGATGCTGACACATGCATGTGCGTCACACCCGATTCCAAGAAGCGTATAGGATTCATGCTCAATACGATCCCCGACGGAATAATAAAGATGAGCCGCAATAATGAAGGGCTTGTCAGAACTTCACTCAACAGCGGGATCATGAAGCTGGGGGATACGGAATTTGTATTGATCACGAACATGAGAAGTCTTGCCGAGTCCGAGAAGGACGCTCTTGCCGATAAGATCGAATACCTTGTTGAAAGCGCAGGCGGCAAGTATACCGAAGAATATGATTATCCCGCTTGGGAATATCAGCCTGAGTCCAAGCTTAGGGATATCGCATTTGAGGTATATCAGAATATGTACGGTAAAAATCCGAGACTTCGCGGATTTCATGCCGGCCTCGAATGCGGTGTATTCTTTAAGAAGATAGAAGGTGTTGATATTATCTCATTCGGACCGGATATCATGAACATACATACACCAAAGGAGCGTTTGTCGATCTCAAGTGCCGCGTCTGTTTATGAATATCTGCTTGAGATCCTGAAGAGTATCTGATATGGAATTACCTGTTTCATTCAAGGACTCTATGCAACGGCTCCTTGGAAGTGAATATGAACAGTTTATTGCAACATATGACAATAAAGCTGTAAGCGCACTGAGGGTCAATACTTCGAAGATCACGCTTTCTGAATTTGAGGATACGGCGCCTTATTATATCGAAAAGATCCCATTTATATCGAACGGATATTATATCAATGATACGGATGCTTGGTCGAAACATCCGTATTATTATGCAGGGCTCTATTATCTGCAGGAGGCATCCGCAATGCTTCCGGCAGAAATGTTTTCATACGGGGCTGATGATATCGTACTCGATCTGTGTGCGGCCCCCGGCGGCAAATCGACTCAGATTTCAATATCCGGGATCGGATTGCTGTTATCCAACGATATCAGTTTCTCCAGAACGATACCGCTTGTTAAGAACCTTGATCTGTTCGGGATGGCAAATCATTCGGTGATGTGTGAAGACCCCGAAAAGCTCTGTACGATCTATCCCGAAACATTTGATAAGATACTGGTAGATGCTCCGTGCTCGGGCAAAGGGATGTTCCGCAAGGATCCCGGGCTTATCACTTCATATGAACTAAAGGGCCCCGAAGCATATCGTGATATACAAAAAAGTCTTCTTGAGTGCGCATATAAGATGCTTAAGAAAGACGGAACGCTGCTGTATTCAACCTGTACATTTTCCGATATCGAGGATGAACAGGTGATATTATCCTTTCTTGAACATCATAAAGATATGACTGTATGCGATATTGCCAAACATGACGGTCTTTGCGGCCCTTATGACAGATACAGCGGTAATGATGCGATCGCCGGATGCGTACACGCATTTCCACACAGATTTCGCGGTGAAGGCCATTTTCTTGCCCTTATGAAAAAGCATGGCGGTAACTGTGCAGATGCCCATTCGGTTGATCTTAATAAGAGTACGTTTACTTCTTTTCCGCAACAGGCAGAAGAATTTGCCTCATTCTTTTCCGAAGGGTTGGCGCAGCATATATTAAAAAGACAGTTCATCAGCACAAAGGACGGGCTCATATTCATGCTTCCGGACGGATTTGCCGGATTATACCGTGGAAACATCCGCTATGTAAGGACAGGAACATGCTTCGGAAGCCTTAACAGATCCGGAAAGTTTACAGCGCATACTGCATTTGCACTTACGCTAAAAGCAGATGATTTTACAAATGTACTGGATCTTCGTGCGGATGATCCCTGCGTGATAAAGTATCTGAAGGGCGAGACGCTTACAGGCACAGACACGTTATATGATCTGAAAAAAGGATATGTGCTTGTATGTGTAGATCATCATCCGCTTGGTTTTGCAAACTATGACGGAAAAAAGCTTAAAAATTTTTATGAGAAGGGCTGGATATACAAGTAATGTGGAAAGAGATCCTTGACGGTATTGATGCCGTACTGTTCGATCTTGACGGTACGATAGTTGATTCAATGTGGATATGGAAACAGATAGACATCGATTATTTTTCAAGATTTGATCTTGGATTCCCGGATCAGTATCAGCGCGAGATAGAAGGCCTAAGTTTCTATGAGACCGCACAGTATACACATGACCATTACATGCCATGGATAAGCGTCGAGCAGCTGATGGATGACTGGAACAAGATGGCTTATGACCATTATGTGAATGATGTTACTCCGAAGGAGAATATCAGACAGTTCCTTGAACATCTCAAACGGAAAGGGTGTAAGCTGGGAGTCGCAACAAGCAATTCAAAAGTATTGTGCAATGCAACGCTTGAAAAGAACGGCCTGAGAGACTATTTCGATATCATTCTTACGGGAGATGAATGCGGAGCGGGAAAACCGGCGCCTGATGTGTATCTTAACTGCGCAAAAGCACTCGACGTCAAGCCGGAAAGATGTCTTGTTTTTGAAGATCTGTGTAACGGGATAATAGCCGGAAAAAATGCCGGGATGACCGTCGTAACGATCTATGATGAGTATTCAGCATACCAGTGGGAAGACAAGTGCAGTAAAGCTGATCATAACATCACATCCTACAGGGAGATAACCGATGAAGTATGTTAACAGGGAACTTAAAGGTACATACGGATATATAAGGAAACAGACGATATTTGAGATCGTAAAGACACTTGTCATGTTCGCGATGGCTTTCGGTATTTTTCTTATAGGGTTCCTGACTCTCGGAACAAAGAAAAGCCTGTGGTCCGTATTTGCGGTACTTGCACTTCTTCCCGCAAGCAAATCACTTGTGGGCGTTATCATGCTTGCGCGCTTCAGATCTCTTGGCGAAGAGTTGTATTTAAGGTTATCCGATGCAGCCGGACAGCTTCCGGCGTTATATGAAAATATACTTACAACGCAGGAGAGGACCTTTTTTGTCCCGGTCATATGTTATGCATCCGGAGATCTTATCGCCTATAATGAAAAAGATGCCGCAGGGGTTAAAGAACATCTTGATAAAGTATTTGCAGCCGCAGGAACAAGTGTTTCGGTAAAGGTATTTTCCGATGAGGCCGGATTTGAAAAAAGAGCCCGGCAAATGGCTGAAAATCTGCGGGCGGATACAAAATATGAAAGCGTATTCAATACGATCAAAGCCGTGTCTTTATGAAGGAACTGATAATAACAAAACCGATGAAGGACGCAGACTGGACAAGTTTCTGTCGGCAGTTCTGGTAAACTGTGCATCATCATTCATATACAGGATGCTAAGGAAAAAGAATATAGTCCTTAATGACCGCAAAGCTTCGGGAAATGAGAAACTTGTTACCGGTGACAGTGTCAGACTTTATTTTTCCGACGAGAGCTTCGATAAGTTCACGAGAAAAGACAGTCCGGCAGATGTACATATGAAAATGCCTCCGATAATATATGAAGACGGAGACATCATCATAATCGACAAGCCGGCCGGGATGCTGTCACAAAAGGCGGCAGGAGATGATATATCGGTTAACGAGATATGCATTTCCTATATGAGAGATAAAGGTGAACTGAGCGAAGATGCGATAAACACATTCACTCCTTCAATATGCAACAGGCTTGATCGTAATACGTCGGGTCTCATGACTTTTGCCAAGACATACACCGCAGCAAGGGTACTGTCAGAGGCTTTCAGAAGACATGATCTTCAGAAGTATTATGAATGTATCGCGGTAGGAAGGATTGAAGAGGATATAATCCTTGGAGGGACTCTTATCAAGGATCCGGTAAGAAACAAGGTAACGATATCCGATGACGAAAACGGAGCCGCCGTCCGGACGATCATACATCCGATCAGGAACGGAAAAGATCTTTGCCGGCTTCAGATCCTGCTCATAACGGGAAAGACCCATCAGATCAGGGCTCATCTGGCTTCGATCGGGCATCCGATACTTGGTGATATGAAATACGGAAACAAAGAGATCAACGATCAATACCGCAGATCTCATGGGATAAGAAATCAGATGCTGACCTGTACGAGACTTATATTCCCAGATGATACGGAACTTTCCGGGATCGCGGGAAAGACTTTTGAGATACAGGCACCCGGAACATTTGAAAAGGTTATGTGATGGCTACATGGAATTCAAGAGGGCTTCGAGGCTCTACACTCGAGGATCTGATCAACAGGACAAATGAATTATACAAGGAACATGAACTCTGCCTTGTCCAGAAGATCCCGACTCCGATCACGCCGATAAAGATGAATGAAGACCATACGCAGATAACGCTGGCGTATTTTGATCAGAAGAGTACCGTGGATTATATAGGTGCGGTCCAGGGGATCCCCGTATGTTTTGACGCCAAGGAATGTTCTTCTGATACTTTCGCACTGGCGAACATACATGAGCATCAGATCCGCTTCATGGAAGATTTTGAAAAACAGGGCGGGATAAGTTTTATCATAATATATTATTCCCATCTCGACCGATTCTTTTATCTGAGGTTTGAAAAGCTTATGGGATTCTGGAACAGGATGGGCAGTGGTGGCAGAAAGAGCTTCAGGCTTGATGAACTGGAGGATGGGTTTGATCTTATACCTCATAACGGTATATTTGTCCCGTATCTTGACGGCATAAAAAAGGATTTGACACTAAGGTGAGTTCTGTATATAATTCACCTTGATAACAAGGTAGCGAATTAGCAATTTAAAGCATTAAAGTGAGGCGGTATGAGCAATATATTACACACTCCCGAAGGCGTAAGAGATATCAATCCTTCGGAATTAAAAAAGAAGATAGAGATTGAGAACAGCCTTCTTGATATGATGAGGGATTCCGGGTATCTGCATATGCAGACGCCCTCATTTGAGTATTTTGATGTCTTTGCAAATAACATAGGACTGACTCCGTCAAGAGAGCTTTACAAGTTCTATGATAAAGAAGGTAATACACTTGTTCTGCGGCCTGATTTTACACCGGCAATGGCAAGAGCGTATGCAAAGCTGTATCATAATGATGATCATGCCGTTAAACTCTGTTACTCCGGAAATACTTTTGTCAACGGAAGTGACCTTAACGGAAAACTCAAGGAAAGTACCCAGATAGGTGCGGAATTATACAATGACGATACATGCGCCGCGGATGCCGGGATCATTGAACTTGTGATCAAATGCATGAAGACCGTGGGCTTTGATCATTTTATCGTTTCCGTCGGTAACGGTAATTTCTTCAAAGGTCTGTTTGACGAGATCGGCATCTCGTCTGAGAATAAACGCCTGCTCCTCGAACTCATATCTTCGAGAAATCTTACCAAAGTAAGGGAGATACTTGAAGATCTGGATGTCGATAAAGATCTTACCGGGTTGATAGTACATATATCCGATGAGTATACGACCAAGGATTCCCTGTTTGATCTGTGTAAAAAGATCGATAATGAAGTATGCAAAAAAGCAGTTGAAAGACTCATCAGCATAATCGAGATACTGGAGAAAAAAGGTATAGCCAGGTATATCTCTGTAGATCTCGGACTTCTTAACAAATATGATTACTATACCGGTGTATTGTTCCGTGCATATGCTTTCGGATCCGGGGATGCGATAATCAAAGGCGGCCGGTATGATAATCTTGTCAAAGAGTTCGGGAAGGATGTTCCTGCCATCGGTTTCGGAGTATCCGTGGATGAACTCCTGATGGCGCTCGGAGAATCCGGTTCGTGCGGAAAAAAGAAAGACAATGACTATCTTACGTTTGCGTTCACAAAGGGAAGACTTGCCGACAAAACACTTGCGCTTCTTGAAAAAGCAGGTATCACCTGTGAAGAGATGAAGGACAAGGATACACGCAAACTTATATTTGTTAATGAAGATCTGAAACTGAAATTTTTTCTTGCAAAGGGTCCGGATGTTCCGACATATGTTGAACACGGTGTGGCTGATATCGGTGTTGTCGGAAAAGATACGATCGATGAAGAAAACCGTAAGATACTTGAAGTGCTCGATCTTGGTTTCGGAAAATGCAGGATGTGCATATGCGGTCCTGAGAGTGCGAAAAAGCTTCTTCTTACAAGAGATATGATAAAGATCGCAACCAAGTATCCGCGCATAGCCAAGACATATTTTAATGATGTCAGACACCAGAGCGTTGACATCATCAAGCTGAACGGCAGTATTGAACTTGCGCCCATAGTCGGATTGTCTGATGTGATCGTAGATATTGTTGAGACCGGCTCGACTCTCCGGGAAAACGGTCTTGTGGTTCTGGAGGAGATATGTGACCTTTCCGCAAGAATGGTTGTTAATCCAGTGTCTATGAGACTTCATTCGGACAGGATCAATGATATGATAGATAAGATCAAGGAGGAATTATGAGGATCGTTACACTTACACGTGAATCCATTGAAGATATAATGTCGGGACTGCTCAGGCGTAATCCCGGTCAATACGGTGAATATGAGGATGTTGTAAGAAATATAATACATGATGTCCGTCAAAACGGTGATCAGACCGTATTTGAACTTACAAAGAAGTTTGATAAGTGGGATGTTAATAAAGACAATGTCAGGGTGACCGAAGAAGAAATAAACGCCGCATTCGATTCATATGACAAAGAACTTATAGCTGTAATGGAAAGATCGGCTGCAAACATAAGGAACTACCACGAGAAGCAGCTTCAGAACAGCTGGATCGATGTTAAGGATGATGGAACGATCCTCGGTCAGAAGATAACTCCCATCGATACGGTCGGAGTATATGTTCCGGGCGGAAAAGCGGCCTATCCTTCCTCAACCCTTATGTGTATAATTCCTGCGCTTGTAGCCGGTGTTAAGAGGATTGTCATGCTAACGCCCGCCGGAGCAGACGGTAAGGTCGCAGACTGTACACTGGTTGCGGCAAAGATAACCGGGGTTGATGAGATATATAAGGTTGGCGGAGCACAGGCTGTTGCGGCTATGGCTTTCGGTACACAGAGTATTCCGAAAGTTGATAAAATAGTAGGTCCCGGCAATATATTTGTTGCACTTGCCAAGAAAGAAGTGTTCGGTTTTGTAAGCATAGATTCCGTAGCAGGACCGAGTGAGATACTTGTGATAGCTGATGAGACTGCGAATCCTGAATATGTTGCTGCGGATCTTCTGTCGCAGGCGGAGCATGATGAACTTGCAAGTGCGATCCTTGTTACGGACAGTATGACGCTTGCCGAGAATGTATCGCAACATGTTGATAAGTTTACCGAGGCTCTCGAAAGATCAGAGATAATACGTAAATCTCTTGATAACTATGGTTATATACTTGTTGCAAAGAATATGGATGAAGCTGTCGAGACCGCAAACCGTATTGCATCCGAACACGTTGAGATCATTACAAAGGATCCGTTTGATATAATGACAAAGGTTGATCATGCAGGTGCGATCTTCATAGGAGAGTATTCCTCAGAACCTCTTGGAGATTACTACGCAGGTCCCAACCATGTTCTTCCGACAAACGGTACGGCAAGGTTTTTCTCGCCGCTCGGCGTTGATGCGTTCATCAAAAGAACGAGTATCATCAACTATTCCAAGGCGGCGCTGGAGAATGCCTGTGATGATATCATGAAGTTTGCAACGGCAGAAGGTCTTACCGCACATGCAAATTCCATCGGGGTAAGATTCCAAAAAGGAGTACTGTGATATGTCAAAGAAAAACACGAACCGGCGCATCGCCGAAAAAAAGAGAAAAACAAAAGAAACAGAGATATCGATAAGCATTGACCTTGATGGTACCGGAGATGCGAAGATCGATACGGGGATAGGATTTCTCGATCATATGCTTGACAGTTTTGCAAAACACGGGCTGTTCGATCTGACTCTTTCGTGCGAGGGAGATCTTCTCGTTGACGGTCATCACACTGTTGAGGATTGCGGGATAGTTCTCGGCGAAGCGATAAAAGAAGCACTCGGAGAAAAAGAGGGCATCACCAGATTCGGGCATATGATCCTGCCTATGGACGATGCGCTTGTGCTCGTTGCAGTTGATCTGTGCGGCAGGCCTTATTTTGAATATGATGCAAGTTTTGCTGCGGAACGTATAGGATATCTTGATACGGAACTTATAAGGGAGTTCTTCTATGCAGTCAGCTACAGTGCCGCGATGAATCTTCACATTAAGGTTTTATCGGGAAGCAATTCCCATCATATATGCGAAGCGATGTTCAAGAGTTTTGCAAAGGCTCTTGATATGGCTTGTACGTATGATCCGAGGATCGAAAATGTATTATCAACGAAAGGATCCCTTTAATGAACAAACTGATCATTCCGTGTGTATATCTTAAGAACAATAATCTGATAAAAGGATTCAAAAATGACAGGATATTAAGTGACGATCCTGTCGGCTATTGCCGTATGCTATCCGTTAACGGAGCAGACGCGATAATCCTTTTTGACCTGTCGAAGGGTGACGCTGCGCATGAAGAAGCTCTTCTGATGATCCGGAAGATCACGAGGGCTATCGATACACCCGTATACGGAGCCGGTGCGGTCGAGCGTCTCGAGGATGTCAAGAAACTGTTGTATGCAGGGTGCCGTAAGGTTGCGCTCAATATGGCCAAAAGATCCAATATCGATCTTATCGAAGAAGCCGGCAAACGATTTTCTCCGAAAAAGACATATGTATGTGCAGACAGTCTTGAGCAGATACTCGATAATCTTAAGGTGATCAAGGAAAATGCGTCAGGTGCGTTGCTTCTGGGAAAACTCTTTGTCGACAGATTTGATGAGATACCCGTTATACCGGTGATCAATAAGGATGCGGCTTTGGAAGACATTCTCGGTATGCCCGGTGTGTGCGCTGTATCCGGAGACCTTGTAAACAGCCGCTGTTCGGACTTTTTTGAACTTAAGGATGAGATGTCGGCAAAAGGTATATGTATGAACATCACCTCTTCAGCAGTTTCATGGGATGATCTTAAAAAAGGTGATGCCGGTCTGATCCCTGTTGTATGCCAGGATGTTGCAACAAACGAAGTGCTCATGGTCGCTTATATGAACAGGGAAGCTTATGAGCAGACGATAAGAGAAGGTATAATGACATATTATTCCCGATCCAGGAAATGTCTTTGGAAAAAAGGTGATACGAGCGGACATTATCAGTATGTAAAATCTCTGTACAGCGACTGCGACAATGATACATTACTTGCCAAAGTCGTTCAGATAGGCGGAGCATGCCATACAGGAGCATATTCATGCTTCTTTAATGAAGTCATGAAGAAAGAATCGGATATCACAAATCCGTACAGTGTACTCGAGGATGTAATGTCGGTCATACTCGACCGCAAAGATAACCCCAAAGAAGGTTCATACACGAATTATCTGTTTGATAAGGGAATAGACAAGATATTGAAAAAGATAGGCGAGGAAGCGACTGAGATAGTTATTGCTGCCAAGAATCCCGAGCCCGAGGAGAGTAAATATGAGATCGCCGATTTTCTTTATCACGTTATGGTCCTTATGGCTATAAAAGGCCTTACATGGGAAGACGTTATGGAAGAACTTGCTAACAGATAAAATATTTTCAAAAATACTTGATATTTTTTATGTAAACTCATATAATCAATATGGTTTTATGTTTTTATGAAAGGGGTATAAGATGAAGGGAATATTAAAAAGACTTATCGTAATACTTGCCGGTGTTGCGTTATTTGCTCTCCTTAGTGATCCTGTTGATACGTTTGCAAAGGTAAAGCATAATGTAACATTTGTTTACGGTCTGAAGAGTGTGACGGTTTCCGTCGATCACGGAAAGAATGCACCGGTTCCGACCGATACGGCAGTTCCGGGATTTCAGTTCCTGTCCTGGATAGGAAATGCTGCCAATGTTACGGAGGACAGGATAATAATCGGTGCATATGCTGTAACAGCTCCCGCAACGACAACTGTGACACCCATAACCAACACACCTCAGTGGCTTAAAAAGATCAATAACAACAAGTCGGCAGCATGGCCGGAATGGTGGTCAACAGTTAATCTTCCCAAAGGCGTTCCGGGTAAAACATGCGCTGTCCATTGGATGAACGGATGGAACGGGGAACTGTGGAAGACTGATATCATCCCTTATGGTTCATCCATTCAGAATCCCCCGGATCCGTGTATTGGTTCATATGATTTCTGCGGTTGGGAAGGAGATTGGACGAACGTTACCGAAGACCGTGTTATTAAGGCATATTATTATGTAAAATATAAGATCAAGGTCATAGATGATCTGGAGAATGACGTGATAGATATTCTGTATCCGAGAGATGGAGACAGTGTATGGGTAGATCCTCCGCATCATGACGGATGGGAGTTCGATCATTATCAAAGGAGCGATGGAGGCGGAGAGTACAATCAGGAGCCGATCCATTGCGAGTTCGATCTTTACGCGATCTATAAACCGAAGCCGTGATACGAATAATTAATATCTATTTGAAAAGACGTATGTAAATACGTCTTTTCTTATGTT
>JAFZQP010000123.1 GCA_017620345.1 Lachnospiraceae bacterium | reverse complement strand
GTTTGTCCTTTGGGGCATCCTTCCAGAAATCAAGTTCCGATGACTTGATGTTGCGACTCTCACTAAGGAAATCATCCTCTTCTTTGTTCTCTTCAGTCTGAGTCTGAACCTTTGCGGTTTTTTTCGTATCTTTATCTGAATTCAGATACAAAACGACAAGGAAAAGTAAAATAACAAGTGATGCAGCTGCAACAGCCATTGCAACCGTCTTCTGGTAAGACCTGTTATCGTCCGGATCCTGTCCGTAAAAATTCTGCGCCATTTTAATACCTCATATAAGATTTACTTTGACCGGCAGGGGTGCATATGTTAATAATATATCTATGAAACTCATCAGAAATGTAATGATAACAGCATTAACCCTTATCCTTGCCGGATGCAGCGGCTCCTATGCTCCAATTTCCAAAAGCGCGGTATATTTCGATACGATCGTCAGCGTGGAGATATACGGAGCAAATGCTTCACAGTCTTCCGAACTTCTCGACGAATGCATGAACATATGCGACCGCTACGAAAATCTGTGGGATAAAAAAATAAAAACAAGTGATATTGCAAGGATCAATGATTCCGCCTGTCCGGTAACAGTCGATCCCGATACTGTTTCTCTCCTGACTACGGCACTTGGATATTCCGAAAAAACAGACGGAAGGTTTGATGTCACGATCGCACCGGTATCCGATTTATGGGATTTTCACGAAGGATCATCCTCTGTCCCCGATAAAGCAAGTCTTGAAAAAGCATGTTCGCATGTCGGTTATAACAATTTACTGATCGATAAAGACAAAAACATCATATCAAAGATCGATCCGGAAACATCCGTCGATGTCGGATCGATAGCCAAGGGCTATGTTGCAGACCGTATCGCCGAATATCTTTCCGCCAATTCAATAACTGGTGCTATCATTAATATGGGCGGTGATATGAAACTGATCGGCTCCAAACCTGACGGCGGTCTGTTTTCGATCGGAATACAGGACCCTTTTGAGAGCAACTCATGCATAGAGGCACTTACTCTGTCCGATAAGGCTGTTGCAACAAGCGGCACATATGAACGCTGCTTTGTCGTGAACGGCACGAAATATCATCATATTCTCGATACCAAAACTGGTTATCCGGTTGATACCGATATTGAATCCGTCACCGTTATAACCGGATCTGCCGTTGATTCCGACTGCTTATGTACCGTCGCTTTGATCGATGGCTCTCAAAAAGCTCTTGATATGCTCGAAAAATGCGAAAACACCGAAGCTGTCATCATTCTGACAGATAAAACGGTATTAATGACATCCGGCGCCGGAAAATTCATCAGACAATGATGATCTTCTTGGGGCATTTAGCTGCGCAGGCGCCGCACCTCGTACATTTTTCATAATCGATCTTTGCAACATTATTCTCAACGGTCACAGCACCGAATTCACATGTCTTAACACAGATCCCGCACCCGATACACCCGGTCTTGCAGGCTTTTGTTGTTACTACTCCCTTATCATGGGATGAACATGCGACTCTTACGTTGGAATCATATGGTACAAGTTCAATAAGATTCTTCGGACATGCTTTAACGCATTTACCACAGGCTCCACACTTTTCGGGATCGACGACCGCTATGCCGTCAATGATATGTATCGCATCGTTATCGCAAACATTGCTGCATGAGCCGAATCCCAGGCAGCCGTAACTGCATTTCTTGCTTCCCTTGCCCGGTGCTACAGCCGCGCTTTTGCAATCAGCCGGGCCGGTATAATCATAGTTGTCTTCCGCAACTTCGCATGTTCCGCTGCATTTTACGAATGCGACCTTTTTGACAAATGCACCTGCATCAACACCCATGATGGACGCAATATTATCTGCCACAGGTTTTCCTCCGACAGGACATCCGCCTACTTCGGCAGTTCCGGCAACTATTGCCGCCGCCAGACCAGAGCATCCGGGATAGCCGCATCCGCCGCAGTTGTTGCCCGGAAGAGCTTTTAATACGGCTTCTTCTTTCTCATTAACTTCTACGGCAAATCTTTTGGCAAATATACTTAAAAATATACTGATCAGCAGCCCCGTTCCAGCAACCGTGATCACAGCTATCGTAATACCTTGATAATCCATATCCGTCTCCCTGAATTTTTTGAGAGCCATGCCATATAAAGTCCGCTTCGCGGAGGCATGACCTACCTTTACTATTTCAGTCCCGAAAAACCAAAGAAAGCAATTGCCATAAGACATGCGGTAAGTAACACTATGGGCATTCCCCTGAATGACTTCGGAACATCGTTATACTCCATCTTCTCCCGAAGTCCCGCAAGAATGACAATTGCGATCAGAAATCCGACTGCAGTTGAAAAACCGTTCACAACGCCTTCAAGTATCGTATAATCCTTCTGTACGTTTGTAAGTGCAACACCGAGAACCGCACAGTTTGTAGTGATGAGCGGCAGGTACACTCCAAGCGCCTGATACAACCCCTTCATCTTCTTCTTGAGAAACATCTCCACAAACTGGACAAGTGCCGCGATAACAAGAATGAACACTATTGTCTGAAGATAGGTTATATCAAACGGAACAAGAAGAAACTTGTATATAACAGCTGTAACGGCTGATGCAAGCGTTATGACAAACACAACGGCCGAACCCATCCCCGCTGCCGTATTTATCTTCTTCGATACTCCCAGGAACGGACATATTCCCAAAAACTGGGACAACACAACATTATTGATAAAAGCGGATCCTATTGCGATCAGAATAAGTTTGCTTATCATATTTCTCCTGCCCCTCCTTTGACACTCTTACCCTTACACAGCGTATTGGGACAGTTCCTGCACAGTTTGTCACAATCCCCGCCTATTCCGGTATCTTTTCCTCTGATCATCTTAAGTTTGTTCATTATGGCAATAAGAAATGCCAGCACGAGAAAAGCACCGGGGGCCAGGATAAAGATCGTCAGCGGTTCATATACTTCGCCTGTGATATTGATATCAAATACCGAACCGTTACCGACCAGTTCCCTTACTATACCTATACAGGTCAGTCCGAATGTGAATCCAAGTCCCATCCCCAGGCCGTCAAATGCGGAATAGATCACGTTATTCTTGGATGCATAACTTTCGGCACGTCCAAGGATTATACAGTTAACAACGATCAGCGGTATATAGAGCCCCAGCGAATCATACAGCGACGGTATATATGCCTTGAGAAGGAGTTCTACCATTGTTACAAAGCTTGCTATGACAACAATGAATGCCGGGATCCTTACGCCGTCGGGTATCACGCGTCTTAACATCGATATCATGATATTCGACATGATGAGCACTACGGTCGTCGTAAGGCCCATACCTACACCGTTTATTGCCGAGGTCGTGACCGCAAGCGTCGGACACATCCCGAGCATAAGAACAAATGTCGGGTTTTCCTTGATAAGTCCGTTGAAAAGGCGTTCAAAACATGTTTTCATTATCTGACACCTCCGAGGGAATTATATAATGCAAGGCCGGCATTTACAGCATTTACAACAGCCTTGGTAGTTATCGTTGCTCCGCTTATCGCATCTATCTCAAAATCCGATGTCGCTCCTGTCTTCGTATATGAAAACTGTGTTACCGTTTTATTCTTGAACTGATCCTTGAATCTGGCCTCTTTGGCCTTCATACCAAGTCCCGCCGTTTCGGATATATCAAGTATCTCAACACCTCTGACAGTTCCTTCACTGTCGATCCCGAGCGAAATGCTGATATCACCGCCATAGCCCTCATGAGTCGTCAGATTTATCACGTATCCGATCTTATTGCCGGATGCATCAAGCGCATATACAGCCGAATCAACATCAACACTTTCAAAGCCGGTAACAGGCGTTCCTCCGACTCCGTCTATATCTTCCGAGAACTGCTCTGCATCATTAAATACTGCCCTGTATGCCGCCAGTCTTGTGTTTTCTTCCATCTGCGCGATCGGCTGTTTGGTGATATCATACACATATCCGAGTCCGAATCCTGCAACGATCGTAATGCAAGTCAAGCACAATACATTCTTAACTGTACTGTTCATCAGATCTCACCTCCCTTTCCGAAGCACTTGGGTATGGTGATCTTTTCTATCAGTGGAACAAGCAGGTTGCTGATGATTATCGCATAGCTGACACCCTCTGCCGATGAGGAAAACGAACGGAAAAGACCGGTGAGCAGTCCGCAGCAAACCCCGAAAATGAGACGTCCCGGTTTGGTTATGGGACTTGTGACATAATCTGTCGCCATATAGAATGCACCGAGTAAAAGACCTCCTCCGCATATCTGTGCTGCCAGATATGTGATATCCCATCCATGGCCCGCAAACAAGCCCATGAACAAGACAAATGATACAAGATACGCACACGGTATCCTGAAATCGATGATACCGGTAACAAGCAAAAATACTGCTCCCGCAAGCAGTGCCACCGAACTGACCTCTCCTATAGTTCCGGGTATGCGTCCGATAAACATATCCATTATATTTACGGCACCGCCATCTCTTATGATGGCAAGCGGTGTCGCAGTAGTTACACCGTCATAAGTAAAAGAAGTCATTCTGGCTGCAAAACAGATCACAAGAAAACACCTGCCTGCAAGCGCCGGATTCATGAAATTCTGTCCCAATCCGCCGAACAGCATTTTTACTACCAATATTGCAAAAACACTGCCTATGACAGCCATCCACCATGTAGCGGAAGGCGGCAGGTTTATCGCTATGAGAAGTCCTGTTACGACTGCGGACAGATCCGAAACAGTTACGGGCCGTTTTACGATCAGCTCATATAAAAGTTCCGTTACGACAGACGTTGCGATACTTACCGCAACAAGAAGTGCCGAATTAAACCCGAACTGGTATATTCCGTAAGCGGTTGCAGGCAACAGACTGATGATAACGTAAAACATTATCCTTGATGTTGACATCCTGCTTCTGACATGCGGAGAAGCTGAAACATTGATATGATCACTCATCGTCTTCATCTCCTCCTATTTATTCTTTTTCCTGTTAGCCAATACAGTCTGTCGCATCATTTTGATCTCCTGTGTAAGATGTCGCTTGGCAGGACATATATAACTGCAGCAGCCGCATTCCACGCACTCAAGTCCGTTCAATGCGACAAATTTCTCTTCATCATAATGTTCGGCGATGTCCGCAAGTTTGGACGGAAGCAGCCTTGACGGGCATGCATCGACACATCTTCCGCAGTTGATACATGCTCCCGCTTCGCAGTCCGATACCGGGTCCTTGATAAATGCTGTTATTGCCGATGAGGACTTGGTAACGGGCACATGAGTATCAAACAGTGCGAATCCCATCATCGGTCCGCCGGAAATGATCTTTCCGGGGGGAGCCTTGAATCCCCCGGCAGCTTCTATAAGGTCATCATAACATGTACCGGTGTAAACCCTGTAATTTTGCGGATATTTGATCGCATCACCCGTCACCGTCACTATCCGCTCCATAAGCGGTCTTCCTTCGATGACCGCATGATATATGGCAACTATAGTATCAACGTTATTAACTATACATCCCGCATCAGCCGGAAGCATCGATGAATTGATCGCTCTCTGTGTTGTTGCATATATAAGTTGTCTTTCCGATCCCTGTGGATACTTGGTCTTTAACACCTTGACACTTATACGCGGTTCATTTATACACAGATCCTTAAGCACCCTTATACAGTCCGGCTTGTTATCCTCAACAGCCAGTATTCCTTTGGCATGTTCAAACAGGCACAGTATTATCTTGAGCCCGGCAACAAGCTTTTCGGGTTCCTCGATCATCCTGCGATAGTCCGATGTAAGATACGGCTCACACTCCGCACAGTTTGCTATAACATAATGTATCTTGGACGGATCCTTGGGAGACAGCTTAACATGAGTCGGAAATCCGGCTCCTCCCATGCCGATGATCCCGGCTTCTTTTATGATCGCTATAACCTCTTCCTTTGTCATTTCCGCGATCGGCCTGACCGGTATCGGCGGAGCCTCATCGTACAGATCATCATTTTCTATAACGATCGATTCCGTCATGTTACCCTGTACATTGCGCCTGTTCTCTATAGCCTTTACGGTGCCCGAAACAGATGAATATATGGGCGAAGACACAAATCCGCCTGCCTCTGCGATCTTCTGTCCGCGAAGCACCCTGTCCCCTACAGACACTACAGGGGTTGCCGGAGCTCCGATATGTTGTGACAGTGGAAAAACGAGCTCGCTGCTTGATGGCAGCAGATCTATTATCTTCTTATCCTTGGTAAGCTCTTTACCTTCATATGTGTGGATCCCACCCTTGAACGAAAGACCTGACATAACTTCCTTCTCCTTGGAATGATAATATATGATATTATATCATATATATTAAATTTCGCAGTAAAAAAGGAGCAATACTTTGCAGATAATTGACAGACTGTATGAAGAATATAAGATGGATTATCCCATTGACAGGATCTGTGACCCTGCGAAGGCGTTGTTTATTGATATCGAGACAACCGGACTGAAAAAAGAAACAACATCCCTGTATCTTATAGGCTGCGGATTTTATACCGACAGAGGGTTTTCAACCAAACTGTTCTTTGCCGATCACTGCGAAGAAGAAAAAGAAATACTAGAGGAGTTTTCTGCGTTTATCAGGGATTTTACTCATCTGTTCCATTTCAACGGAACAAGATTTGATATCCCCTATCTTGAATACAAGGCCAGACAGCATAATATGCCTTATCCGTTTACAGATATGACAAACGTTGATATATACCGGATGTGTAAACCTCTCAGATATCTTCTGTTTCAGGATTCAATGAAGCAGAAATCCATAGAATCGTTTCTTGATATTGAACGCGATGACAAATACACCGGTGGTGAACTGATAGAAGTGTATAAACAATATGAGGCCAACCGGGACCCGGATCTTCTGAATCTTCTCATAACTCATAACAGGGAAGATGTCCTTGGTATGCATCTTATCCTGCCGATACTGTATTATCTCGATCTTACCAAGGCTCCTCTTTCATACGAAGGATACAGGATCAATCATTATGTTGATTATAACGGGGACGAAAATGATGAAGTCATTCTTGATTACAGATCCGGCGCAGTACTGCCGAAGTCGTTCAGCACCAGGACAGAAAGTATGTATGTAAAGTATTCCGCTGATAAACAGACTGTCTCGATAAGACTTCCCATATATCACAGGCAGCTTAAGATCTACTTTGAAAACTACAGGGAATACAGTTATATACCTTCTGAGGACAAGGCGATCCTTCGTTCAATTGCCGAAGCCCTGCCCAAAGGAAGTTATCAGAAAGCGACAAGGGACAACTGTTATCAAAAAGTATCTGCCGGTTTTGTCAAACAGCCCGACTCAATATTTACTCCCGTCTTTCGCGAGTCGCTTAAAGACAAGCGGAAATACTTCAGGTTCCCTGAAGATTTCAAAGAAGAAGCGGCCGAAAGATTCGGCCGCGAACTCATCAACATATTCTATACAATGAAAAGAAGGTGATCACTTAAGAAGTTCATCTTTCTTTTCGTAGTAGAAGGAATTCCTTCTCTCAAATCCGTATTTACGATGATTCATGATCTGTTCGGTGCTTCCTATAAAGAAAATACCGCCGTCGCAAAGACTCTGTCCAAACTTTGCGAATATCTCATCCTTGGCTTCCTCGGTAAAGTAGATCAGAACATTTCTGCATACGATAAAGTGGAAACCCTTCTGGTACTGGTCCTTAAGCAGATTATGCTCTTTGAATTCAACCCTTGCCTTTATGGCACTGCTGATCTGATATGAATTACCGACCTTGGTAAAATACTTGTCCCGAAGATCTTTCGGTACACCTGCAAGACTCTTCTCGGCATATATACCTGTCTTGGCCGCTGCGATTACCTGCTTGTCAAGATCAGTTGCATATATCTTGATCTGATTAAGCGGTATATGCTTTGAAAGAGCCATAACGAGCGAATAAGGTTCATCACCCGTGGAGCATGCAGCACTCCATATCTTAAGGTTCTTACCAAACTTACCGATAAGTTCCGGAATGAATACCTTATCCATCAGTTCCCACTGATCGGTATTCCTGTAGAATTCCGAAACATTGATCGTAAGGTAATTGACAAACTCATCAAATAGATCTTTATTGCTCTTGATCTCTTTAACAAAATCCTCGTAACCCGAGATCTTATGTTTGTCTATCAGAGTATTGATCCTGCGCTTCATCTGATTTTCCTTGTATGCGCTCAGATCTATCCCCGTCATCGTAAGAATTGAAGATTTAAACTTCTCGTAATCCATCTAAAAACCCTCGATCACTCTTCCTCTTTTGCTTCAGACTCTGTTTCTGCTGCTTCGGTTTCGGCTGATTCATCAGTTGTCTCGGCAACAGCAGCTGCTTCCTCTGTTTCTTCGGGCTCATCAGGAAGAAGTGCCTTCATTGAAAGACTGATCTTCTTGTTCTCAAGATCAAAGTCAACTATCTTGGCTGTAACTTCCTGTCCGATAGACAGTACATTTGAAGGTTTGTCTATATGATCTCTTGAGATCTGTGATACATGAAGAAGTGCATCGATACCCTCTTCAAGTTCTATGAAAGCACCAAAATCAGTCATTCTGGCAACCTTACCGGTAACCTCTTTGCCGACTGCGAACTTGGTTTCTGCATCAACCCACGGATTCTCGTCCTCAAACTTACGTGAAAGAGCGATCTTGGTTCCGTTGATCTCCTTGACAAAGACTTTAACTTCCTGACCGGGCTTATAAACCTTGCGGGGATTCTCAACCCTTCCCCAGCTGATCTCGGAAATATGAAGCAGTCCGTCTGCTCCGCCAAGATCTATGAACACACCGAAATCGGTGACATTCTTTACTACACCTGTGATAACATCGCCGACCTTAAGATGCTCAAACAGCTCTTTCTGAAGCTTCTCTCTTTCAGCCATCAGAAGCTGCTTGCGGTCACCGATGATACGACGCTTTCTCGGATTGAACTCTGTGATAACAAACTCGATCTCCTGACCGAGATACTTGGAAAGATCTCTTTCATAGCCATCGGAAACAAGGCTTGCAGGAATGAACACCCTTGATTCCTCAACGAGTACGCTGAGTCCCCCATCAAGCACCTGTGCTACTGTTGCCTTAAGGACCTCTTTGTTCTCAAATGCTTCTTCTATCCTCTTATTGCCCTTATCAAAAGCGAGACGCTTGTATGATAAGAGAACCTGTCCGTCACCGTCATTTACCTTGATGACTTTGGTATCCATCTTGTCACCTACATTAACAACGGTGGTAAGATCGATATTGGGTGTATTGGAATATTCGTTTCGGGTAACAATACCGTCAGACTTGTAACCTATATTGAGAATGATCTCTTCAGGCTTAACCGCAATAACAGTTCCTTCTACTACCTCTCCGTTGTGTATTGTTTTGCAAGATTCTTCTAACATTTGTTCAAAAGTTAATTCTGACATAATTTTGAACCTCCTCGATTATTTTTTTAGGGGTGGAAGCCCCTGCAGTAATGCCTAC
>JAFZQP010000122.1 GCA_017620345.1 Lachnospiraceae bacterium | reverse complement strand
GGGGCAGACATCACAGATATATGATAGATCATCATTTAATTCATATGTAAAGGAGATAAAGAGTATGAATAAGAAAATGGATAACAAAGGTTTCTCGCTTGTTGAGCTGATCGTTGTTATTGCCATCATGGCAGTTCTCATCGGTGTTCTCGCACCCCAGTTCATCAAGTATGTTGAGAAGTCAAGACAGTCAACGGATATCACGAACCTTGATTCCTGCGTATCGGCTGTAAAGGTTTACTATACCGATCATGATATTCCGGATGCAGGGATAACTATTACAAGTTCCGGCGGCGGGAATTTTACGGCTTCTGATGGTAACAAGGCGTTAATAAATGTAAGTGCACAGAACACAAAGGTAAAGGGTAAATGGAATACAGGTCATTTTCCGGGCGCTACAATCACTAAATCAGGCGATGTAAATTATTCGGGAACTTCCGATTACTATACCGCCTCGGGAGATAAGTTTGTTCCAGTAAATTAACGTCTAAATGGAAATATATAGTTTCCTGAGTTCCTTAGTTTTCGGACTACTGATAGGCAGTTTCTTAAATGTCTGCATATACAGGATTCCAAAGAAAGAAAACATAACCACTACACGTTCCCACTGTATGACGTGTGGGAACGTGATAAAGTGGTACGACCTCATTCCTGTTATAAGTTACCTACTGCTCAGGGGCAAATGCAGGAACTGCGGAGCAAAACTTTCGATTCAATATCCGATCATAGAACTGATCAACGGATCATTGTATTGTGTTGTACTTGCGGTTACGGGGCCGACAATAAAAAGTGTGCTGATATGTGCACTTACATCAGCACTTATAGTGATAGCTGTTATAGACTGGCGGACATATGAGATTCCGTTCGGTCTTAATGTGTTTATTGCGGTATTGGGTTTAATTAACCTGTTCCTGGACCGCTCAAACTGGCCCGGTTACGTTATCGGAGCCCTTTCGGTAAGCGGTTTTCTTCTCATGCTGTACCTGGTCACAAAAGGACGCGGTATAGGTGGTGGAGATATCAAACTTATGGCAGCCGCAGGGCTGTTTCTCGGATGGAAGAGTATTATCCTGGCATTCGTTATCGGATGCGTTCTCGGATCTGTGATTCATATCATCCGAATGAAAGTGTCAAAGCAGGATCATGTTCTTGCTTTCGGACCTTATCTGGCCGCAGGCATATTTATTGCCTGCCTGTGGGGAGAGAAGATAGTTAATGCATACTTGAGTACATTTTAGGAGATTCATATGGCGGGTAAAGTTCTGTCGATCTCACTGGGGAGTGAGATCGTAAAGGTCTGCGAGGTAGCACTTGCGGGCAAACGAAAGATCCAGGTCTTTAATGCGATCGACCTCATAATCCCAGAGGGCTTGTGTGAAGACGGTGTTATTCTTGATGCCGAGGCTTTGGCAAACGCGATCAAGCAGGGCCTGGCAGGAGAAGGTTTTTCATCAAAAAGGATCGTTTTCACGATCACATCAAAGCGTATCGCCAACAAAGAGGCGATCATTCCTTACTGTAAAGAAAATCGTATCAGAGACATTGTTCAGATCAATGCTTCCGAATATTTTCCTATCACAAATTTAGAAAATTATTCTTTCAATTATTCCATATTGGAGGTCGTCCAGACCGATAATATCAAGAATTACAGGCTGTCGATAACGGCAACCCCGAATGAGCTTATAGAACAGTATTACGCTCTAGCAAAAGCAATGGGAATGAGTGTGGAGACCATCGATTTTTCAGGTAACTCCATACTTCAGCTCCTTAAACTTCAAAACGCCGGCCAGGGAGTGGATGCGGTACTTCAGATAGGCGGAGAGAATACTGTAGTAAATATAATGAACGGATCCACGATGGTAATGCAGCGAAGTGTTCCTTACGGACGCCTGGCCCTTGCTGACGGTGTAAAGACTGCGCGTGACATAACGGATGAAGAGGCTGATATGGTACTGATCAACGAGGATATCGGAGGTCTTGCCGATCGCTATCAGGATGTAGCGGATGCGGTAAGATCGATGCTCTCGAGCATCGGACGTATCCTGGAATTCTACCGTGCCAGAAATGCTGATCATCCAATCGAGCGTGTATTCATCATCGGCGATGTCACATCGGTCAAGGGACTTCCGGATCTGTTCAACAAAGAAATGGATTATGATGTCCAGCTCGTTGAATCTCTTCGAGGAGTCGAGATCAAGAACCGCCATTACCTTTCGGATGAGATAGTATCAAATTATCTTGCAAACATCGGTGCTGTCATTGATCCGATGAGAATCTCCGCTGCGACGGATAAGAAAGCAGCCGAAAAGGATAAGGGTGAGAGCATGCCATGGTGGATTCTCATTATCGCCGCCGTACTTGCGATCGTTCTTTGCGGGGTGATTTTGTTCCTGTATTACACAGCCGCTAATGAACGTGATAATCTGCAGGCTCAGATAGCTGCGCTCGGTGATGTCGGTGATTATGAGACTAGATATAACGAGGCAAAGAATGATCTTGCAACACTTCAGACCTGGTATGATACAACGAAGTCTGCTAACGAATCGCTTTCAAGATTCTTTGCAGATCTTGAAGAGGTCATGCCTAAGGAAATAGCGATCACGAAATTCACCACTCATGGCGGCCAGGTTACCATTGAGGGAACTTCATATGGAAAACCTCCGGTTGCAGAATTCGTTATTCAGCTCAAGAAACTGCCTTACGTTGATTCTGTGAAGATGGATGTTATCACGGAATCAATAGAAGATTTAAGTGCAAAGGATGCGTTTACACTGACACTACAGCTTCAGTATGACGACCCGCATAAGGAAGAGACTGTGGAAGAAGAGAGCTCTTCTGAGGAGTCACAGGATAACAATGGCGAGGGAACATCGGAACTTACAGACAATACGGAAGAGGCTTCACCAAATGAGGAGTCTTCTTCTGAAGAAAATG
>JAFZQP010000121.1 GCA_017620345.1 Lachnospiraceae bacterium | reverse complement strand
GCTGGTAATTAAGTATCGCCTGTTTGTAGTCGGTAAACGATCCGATCTCCATCGTGCCGATCTTAACGATAACATCACCGTTTCGGATGCCTACATTCATCGCAGGTGAATCGGTAACTACTTCTTTGACATAAGCCCCGAACGGAACTCCTCTGTTGCTGTTCGCCTCCTCGGTAACATCCGTTCCGATGATGCCGAGTGTTGCCAGCGTCTGTCCGTTTGATATCTTTTCTATACTGTCGGAAATATCCGATACCGAATATGCCCTTAAGAGATTTGGCATGTTTCCCGACATGTCTTCATGACATATTATCCCAACGATACGTCCGTTGTAATTAACGACGACACCACTCGCTGCACTGCTTGCATATATGTCCGTCGAAATGATGCGCACATTCGAGTCTGTCTTGTCCTTGACCGTTGAGTTGGATGTTATCTGGCCCATACCGACCGAACCGGGTGCGCCATAAACTGCGCCGACCGCAACAACGGGAACGCCCACAGCAGATGTGGCGAGACTTCCGAACTGCGCCATCTCTATCTGGCTCATAGTCCTGTCACTGATGCGCTCCAGGTCTATCGATACTATGCACAGATCCGTATTGATATCAGAGTTCTTGACTCTTGCCGGATATGTCTCTCCGTCACAGAACGTAACGCGAACATTCCTTGCCTTGTGAAGGATGTCCGACGGTGATACCATCAGCAGTTCCTTGCCGTTATCGGCGATTATCAGACCTGTTGTAACATTGTTGTTCTCATATGAATTATTGAACCAGTCAGTGTTTGAAGTGACACCTGCAACAGTTACAAGACTCTTCTGGGTTGCTGTCGCAATGGCCGATATCTTACGAAGGAGCGATCTGTAATCGTCAAGTTCAAGCTCCTTTTCTATCGTTTCAACTATGTTGTTGACGACGACCTCTTTTCCTTCGCCATCCGTCTTCTCTTCGGCAGCATCTGTATCCGGCTGCTCTTCTTCACTGCCGGCTGCCGCAGCCTCGTCATCACCCTCTTTATCCGGCTCGGAAGCTCCGCCCGGGTTATCATGCTCGGGGATCACAAAAGGCTCCACCGGCTCTTCCTCCTGGGTGATCTCGTCAACAGGAAGTGACACCGGCTTCGTTTCTTCAACAGGGCCTAGCAGGTTCTGTATCTTCGGGAAAAACAGCACAACAGTCGCGCAGGCACATATCCCGAACACTATCCCGCAGAATATCGAAGTCGCAACCTTCTTGAAAAATTTCTTTTTGTTGGTCTTCGGTTTCTTGATAGTCTCGGTGATGAATTCGTAATCGCCGCCACCTGATTGCTGATCATTATTCTCTTTTACATCGTTATCTTCCGTGTTGCTCATAGAACCTAATTATACAAAAAAAGTGGGCAAACCACAACTTTTCTGATATCATTATTCCGTTATGAACAGTAAGAATCTGCGTACACTTGAGTACAATAAGATCATAAATATGCTCGCGGATCACGCATCGACGGAGCCCGGAAAAAAGAAGGCACTCTCGCTCCTGCCGTGTACACGGGCATTTGATATAGAGAGGATGCAGCAAAACACCGAAGATGCCGTAAACAGGATCCTCCGGGAAGGATCGATCTCCTTTACGGCAAGGCAGAGCATGAAGGAATCGGTTGCAAGACTTCGGAAAGGCAGCAGTCTGTCTGCTTCAGAACTCCTTGCCATCGCACTACTTCTTGAAAATGTCCTTCGTGTTAAGTCCTATGGCCAGACAGACGAAGAGCGGAGGGACTCACTGACGGATATGTTCGAATCTCTCGCCCCGCTTTCTCCAATCTGTAAAGAGATCCGGCGATGCATACTGTCCGAAGACGAGATAGCTGATGATGCAAGCTCCAACCTGCGTTCGATCAGAAGGAAACAAAAGAGCGTAAATGACAAAATACATACCCAGCTGTCCAAAATGGTAAGCGATACATACCGGAGTTACCTTCAGGACTCAGTCATAACAATGCGGGACGGCAGATACTGCATACCCGTCAAATCAGAGTATAAGGGCAGCGTCCCCGGGATGATACATGATCAGTCTGCCAGTGCCTCTACATTCTTCATTGAGCCGGCTGCAATAGTTTCATACAACAACGATCTTCGACAGCTGGAGCTTGAAGAAGCAGCTGAGATAGAGGTGATACTCGCGACACTGTCCGACAGCTGCCGCGAAAACACCGATGTGATCGAAGCCGATATCAATACGATCATCGAGCTGGATTTCATATTTGCCAAAGGTGCGTTTGCACTTGAACTCGGAGCAACAAGGCCCGTATACAATGACCGGGGGATCATCCGGCTGAAGAAGGCAAGACACCCTCTGCTTCCGAAGGATACCGCGGTCCCCATTGATATTTCTCTTGGAGATGACTATACGCTTCTTGTAGTGACGGGTCCGAATACCGGTGGCAAGACCGTATCCCTCAAGACCGTTGGCCTGTTAACGCTGATGGGACAGGCAGGGCTCTTCATACCGGCTTCGGACAAAAGCGAATTATCAGTATTTAATGATGTATACGCCGACATCGGCGATGAGCAGAGCATAGAACAGAGCCTTTCAACCTTTTCATCACATATGAAAAATATCGTTGAGATACTCTCCTGTGCGGATGACAGGAGTCTCTGTCTGTTTGATGAACTCGGTGCCGGTACCGATCCCGTGGAAGGAGCTGCTCTTGCGATATCGATACTTGATACTCTCCACAAACGCGGCATCAGGACGATGGCAACCACTCACTACAGTGAGCTTAAGATATACGCACTTAATACAGACGGCGTCGAAAATGCAGGCTGCGAATTTGATATCGATTCACTGAAGCCTACCTACAGGCTTCTTACGGGTATTCCCGGAAAGAGCAACGCATTTGAGATATCAAGAAAGTTAGGGCTTCCCGATGCGATAATCGAAAGAGCAAGAGAGCAGATATCCGATAACGATTCATCGTTTGAGGATGTCATAGCACGTCTTGAAAAAGACAGGGTCACCATAGAAGAAAACAGACGCGAGATCGAGCTGTACAAGCATGATATCGAAGTGCTGAAAAATACTTATGAACAGCGCCGTAACAGGATAAACGAATCAAAAGAAAAGATACTTGAAGAGGCAAGACAGCAGGCAAGAGAGATTTTAAAGAACGCCAAGGATATGGCAGACTCTGCGATACGCGATATCAACAAAAGCGGAGCTGATGTCAGATCACTTGAGCAAAGCCGCCAGAAGCTGCGAAGTGCCATTAAGGATGCAGGTCCTTCAACCGTACTCGGTAAAGATAAGCCGGTCCGGGCCGATAATAAGCCGTCCGATTTTACACCCGGAACGGATGTACGGATAATATCGATGGATCTGACCGGCCACGTTCATACAAAACCGGATCAAAAGGGGAATCTTTCGGTACAATGTGGTATCATGAACATAAATACAAACATATCGGATCTCGAACTGATCGATGGAGCCGACAACAGGAGCGGAAAGGATTTTGTCAAAAAGTTTTCCTCATCCTCAAAGGGACTTTCCAAGTCCGGAAATATTTCGGCTGAGATCAACCTTATCGGACTTAAGGTCGATGAAGCGATACCGCGTCTTGATAAATACCTTGACGATGCGTATCTGTCGCATCTTCCGTCGGTAAGGGTTGTTCACGGAAAGGGAACCGGCGCGCTAAGATCCGCCATCTCCTCTCACCTGAAGAAGATCAGTTACGTGGACAGTTTCAGAGCCGGAGAGTTCGGCGAAGGAGACGCAGGGGTCACGATAGTCACGTTTAAATGATTTTACAAAGGAGTCTTATCATGGCAGGAAAACAGAAGATCCTCATCGTGGATGATGATGAAAACATAGCAGAACTCATTGAACTGTATCTTACAAAGGAATGCTTTGACACCAGGATAGTAAACGACGGAGAGTCAACTCTTTCCGTATATGAATCTTACGAACCGAATCTGATACTTCTTGATCTGATGCTTCCCGGTATAGACGGTTATCAGGTATGCAGGGAGATCAGAAGCAAAAATTCCACCCCGATAATAATGCTGTCTGCCAAAGGCGAAGTGTTTGATAAGGTTCTCGGACTTGAGCTCGGTGCGGATGATTACATGGAAAAGCCATTTGATTCCAAGGAGCTTGTCGCAAGAGTCAAAGCGGTGCTTCGAAGATGTTCTGCCGGCAAGGCCGCAGATACACCGACTTCAGACACTAAGGTTGTAGAGTATCCCGATCTTGTGATCAGCCTCAACGATTATTCCGTTATGTACAACGGAAATTACCTGGACATGCCTCCGAAGGAGATCGAGCTTTTGTTCTTCCTGGCTTCACAGCCCAATCAGGTGTTTACAAGAGAGCAGCTTCTCGATCATATATGGGGATATGAATATGCAGGGGACACAAGGACCGTTGACGTTCATATCAAAAGACTGCGTGAGAAGATAAACGATCACGAAGCATGGCGTCTTCATACCGTCTGGGGAGTAGGCTACAAATTCGAGGCCCGCTCCGTATGAAAAAAACCCACAAGCTGTATTACAAGTTCATACTTGCATATTTTGCTTTTGCAGCGCTTTGCGTGATCGTAGTCCTTACGGTCACTTCACCGATCACTTACAATTTTCTCGTCAACCAGAAAGCAGCCGAACTGTACAGATCGGCAAACGAGATCAGCAACACCTACGCCGGTTATTTCTACGATGATTCATTGTCCACCGCAGATGTAAAAAAACAGCTCAAAGCAACCGGCGATTTTTCATTCATGACGATCTGGATAATGAACACGGACGGGGAAGTCATATACAACTCCGCGTCCGACAGTTCCGATAACGATACGTTTACGATCGACGGATTTGCCGAGGAAGGTGCGAGCAGAAACTTCTACAGGGAAGGAACGTTCTACGGATACTTTACCGAAGACATGCTCTCTGTCCTGTCCCCTATCACCTACAACTACAACCTTAAAGGATATGTCGTAATACACTCTCCTCTTACAAGGATACATGAACAACGTAACGACCTGAACCTGATCATTCTGGCGACAGTTGCCGTCGTGTTCGTATTGTCGACTTTTATTCTCATAGTCTTTACAGACATAGTATACATCCCGCTCAAGAAGATCACGAAGGCTACCGAAGCATATGCCGAAGGTGATTTTACATATCCGATAGACATAGACAAGAATGACGAAATGGGATATCTCGCTGCCAGTCTTACATATATGGGAGATAAGCTGTCGCACCTTGAAGACGATCAGAAGAAGTTCATTGCGAACGTATCCCACGATCTTCGGTCACCGCTCACATCGATGAAAGGATATCTCGAAGCGATGGTGGACGGTACTATACCTCCCGAACAGCATGAAAAATATCTGAACATAGTCAAGAACGAGACCGAACGTCTGACGACCCTTACCAACAATCTGTTGACACTCAACAACCTGAACATAGCGGGTATGAATCTTGATATCACTGATTTTGACATCAACCTTGCGATCAGGAACACGGCCGCAACTTTCGAAGGCCGATGCAAGAACAAGCGCATAAGCTTTAATCTTGTTCTCCTCGGAGAGTCACTGTATGTATCTGCCGACAAGGGAAAGATAGAACAGGTCATATATAACCTGACCGATAACGCGATCAAGTTCAGCAAACCCGATTCGGTCATAAGGATAGAAACAAGTGAGAAAAATGAAACCGTATTTGTATCGGTCAAGGATTCGGGTATAGGCATACCCAAGGAAAATCTGAAGCAGATATTCGACAGATTTTACAAGACGGATCATTCACGCGGCAAGGACAAAAAAGGTACCGGACTGGGCCTGTCGATCGTTAAAGAGATCATCAACGCACATCACGAGAACATTAACGTGATATCAACAGTGGACGTCGGTACCGAATTCATATTTACGCTTCCCAGATCCAAAACCGTCGATGACGATGACGATCTATGATCCGGAACGCAGTTTTGTTATAAATGAAGAGATCCTCTCCATCGCTATCTTCAGCTTGTCAATGGAATATGCATAGGATATTCGCAGGAACCCTTCCCCGCTGTCTCCGAACGCGGTTCCGGGAACGACTGCAAGGTCTTCCGCATCAAGAAGAGCAAACGCAAACTCTTCGCTTGTCATATTGAATTCCCTTATATCAGGAAATACATAAAATGCTCCGAAAGGTTCAAAGCACGGAAGGTTCATTTCGGAAAAAGCATTCATGAGGAATCTTCTTCTCTGATCGTAAGAAGCCCTCATCTTCTTAACATCCTCATCCCCGTTTTTGATCGCTTCAACCGCAGCATACTGGCTGGTCGTAGGCGCGCACATTATCGCAAACTGATGGATCTTCGTCATCTGTGCGATTATCTCTTCGGGCCCTAATGCATAGCCGAGTCTCCATCCCGTCATCGCATACGCTTTGGAAAAGCCGTTTATGACTATCGTACGCTCACGCATTCCCGGTATGGAAGCTATCGTCACATGATCTCCGCTGTATGTAAGCTCCGCATATATCTCATCCGACAATACAAATATATCCCTGTCTATGCAGATCTTTGCGATCGCCTCAAGATCATCCTTATCCATTATCGCTCCGGTCGGATTGTTGGGAAAAGGAAGTATCAGCACCTTCGTCTTATCGGTAACGGCAGCTTCAAGTTCTGCCGCCGTAAGGCGAAAATCATTCTCGTTCTGAAGTTCTATTATCACGGGTTTGCCGTTTGCCAGTATCGTACAGGGTTCATATGATACATAACACGGCTGGGGTATGATGACCTCATCCCCGGGATCGAGCATTGCACGAAGAGCTATGTCTATAGCTTCGGAGCCGCCGACGGTGATTATCGTCTCACGCTTTGCATCATATGAAACATCAAACCTTCTTCTGTAGTAATTGCATATCTCCTGTCTCAGTTCCATAAGACCGGAATTGGAAGTGTAGAAAGTCCTGCCCTTGTCAAGGGAATATATACCTTCATCCCAGATATGCCAGGGAGTGTCAAAATCGGGCTCGCCGACACCGAGAGATATGATGTTCTCCCTTTCACTTGCCAGATCAAAGAACTTCCTGATACCCGAAGGCTTGATATTTACGATAGTC
>JAFZQP010000120.1 GCA_017620345.1 Lachnospiraceae bacterium | reverse complement strand
TGCGTAAGGATCCCGGTCTCCATGATAATGAAAAACATCCAGCCGGTCTCACTCTTCCGCATCGGTCTTGCCACCCCTTCGTCCACCCTCGTGCAGATCGTGCTCTGCCTGATAGTGCTCATCATCAAACTGAGAAAAGCGAAGGCAAACGGCATCCAGGGAGGCATCCCCGGCAAGATCAGGCACTGATCATCCCGAAGCATCAGGAGTTCCGGGCAAAATAGCATTCGACAAAATCACCAAATCAAAACGCGGTCCTTTACCGGGGCCGCGCATTTGTTTGCTTTAGCAAGATAATAAGATCAATCAAAATCACTGATAATATGAGCAACGTATCTTGACAGTATCGTCAGGTCGTTGGCATCTGCATCCCCGTCTCCGTTGATATCTGCCGCCTGAAGCAATGCCTCGTCCTCTATCTCTTCGATCTTTGCAACATGCCTTGAGAGTACTGTTAGGTCGTTGGCATCCACTTCGCCATCGCCGTTAACATCGCCTTTAATGACCGGAGTACCTTCCTGTGCCATAACAAAGTCGCTGAAATGAGTTACGACAAAGCTTACATACCATTGGCCATCCTGTTTGAACGTCTTAAACTGAACGTTCTCGTAAGTACCATCCGCATTATAATGTAGCAATACAAGAAAGTCCGGATTTATGCGAGCAGGAATCGGAAGCGTGATCTTTATCGGTACATCAAAAGCATCATTCTCCGGCACTACCTCCTCCCCGGTATCGTTGTCAACGATCGTCATCGAGAATGCAACCGAATTATTGTACTGAGTCGGCAGAACATGATCCTCTTCGGCCCGGTCGATCTGGAGCCTTACAGACTGTCCGGCGTCTACATTAAGTCCGGCGCCTATAACATCGACCTTGGTCTCATCGAAGCTCGTTTCCATACTGTCGGAAACCTCCACCGTAGCTGTACGGCCTGCAAGCTCCTCAAGCTTTGCGAGCTGGCCGGCAGCCTGAGTATTCTCAGTATCTGCGGCAATAGAATTCTCTATTTCTCCGAAATCGAGCTGGCGTACCTGTTCCACAGCTTCTTCGATCTCCTGCGCAGACGAATCCTCATCTACACCAGCTACGATACTGTTCAGATCAAGATTGATATCAGATATGTAAATGGGATCGCTCATCTCAGACCATGGACTTGGAAGGATGCCTTCTATTTCGTTACTCAATTGACGCACATTGAAACTGTAATAACCGGCACCGTTAACGGAGATCGCTGACGGTTCCAGTCTCTTTAATTCACAGCTGTAATCTGCAGCAGAGGATCCAGTAAAAAGTTCAGGATCAGACTGAGGGTCGTCTGTATAATAAATCCGTATCTCATATCCACCGAAATCCGGACGGGCATTTTTCCAGTTTGCGTAGTAATACCCATCATCGCCGATCGTCCAATTCAGATCCGACGGAGCGTCAAGCTGCTTAGAGGGAGCTTCGTAATGCCATACATCAGACCGCGCTGTTTCACTGTCTAAATAACCGACCCCGTCACCTATAGATCTTATAGTGAAATAATAGTTTCCGCTGTCTCTCTCATCCCATAAGAACATGAAGGAGCTAAACTGAGTCACGCCTGTACTGTTGATAAAGGTCGTCCGAGTAAAGTCGATGAGATCTCCTGTATCCGCATCGAATAAGCAGATCTCGTATTGATTTTGAGTCAGATCCGTATCATATACTTTCCAGGACACTTCTCCGGTATAATCCTTGCTCCATTCGAGATCTCTCGGAAGACTAAGCTGCACCGGAACATAGGCTGTGAACACGATATAAGTTGATGCTCCGCTTTCATCGCTCACCTTAAGGACTCTGTGGACAGTTCCCCGATCAACAGTGATATCGCATTTGGCGGTGTTGCCGTTAAATGATTCCGAAGCTTCGTTCCAGATCTCAAGTCCCCTGCAATTCTCATAACACCACTCAAAAGTCGGGGCTCCCTGACAGCTTTTAACGACTGCTTCGAAATGTGCAGTTCCGCCCGGACTGACAGACACTATCAGATCTGATGTCTCTATCTCCATGTTATTAGGAACATTGAAATAGTAACACACCTCTCCCATAAGATATCCGTCGTAAACATTGCAAAGAGCATAAGTGGATCCTGTAATATTTGTAAGGGAGTAAGCAGAAGAAGTACCGGCCCCGGCAAGACCTTCTATGTCCCACATGTATGTTATCCCGGCTCCGTTGGAATTAAATGCTTTGACCTCCAGATCGATGCTCTCTCCCGATGAGACCTCTTTCAGGACGGTGCATTCTCCTGTGTCCTTGTCGGATATATCGAGACCACTGTCATAATAGACCATGAAAGTGTATGTTTCCACAAAGTCTTGAGCGTCCTTAACATCGCACATGTAAAACCCGACAATATCGCCGCTGCCGTCTCTTGTTTTAGTCAATGGGATCTGCACTGTTACACTGGATAGAGTGCCCAATTCAACTGTTCCCATTCCGTCATTTGTATAGGTATACCATTTGTAGTCTACTGCGCGTTTATCGTCTGAAGCATCGACATGCAGGGTCACCTCAGAACCGCACATTGCCTTAAGGGACATCATATTCGGTCCGCCGTCCCCGAACCTGTAACCAACTCCCCTGAGCATAGTATCAGAAACACCCGAAACATAAGGACTATCGTCGTAAGAGGCTTTAAGCGTAGTCAGAGTGAACCAAACGCTTGCCGTTTCTGTTCCGTTATTCACCCGGCATTCAAACTCCGTAAAATGCTGAATGCCCTGAACCGTATAACTTGGCGAATCTGTGTTAGGCAAAGCCGTTCCATCCTGATACCACTGGTATTCCAACGTGGTATACGGGCCGAAAGCTTCAACCTCAAGCAAGGCATCATCGCCGTAAAGAACATTAATTTCAGCATAGCTATCATAGTCTGTTCCTTTAACGCGCGCACCAAAATATGTCGGGTCCGACGCGTAAGCCCGGCTGCCGCTAGAAACAGCAAAACTACCGAACACAAGCGCCAGCGACAGCAGGATGCAAAATAGTTTCTTCATATTCAGTCCCTCTCTGTTTTGATAGCCCGAATGCATTGAAGACCCGGGTCTGTTCCAGCAACAACTAACACCAGCACTTTTTACGGCGCAGATCTTGTTTCCTGAAAACGTATACTTATTGATCTACTCATCGAAGGATGTAATTATCTTGGCCACATACCTTGACAATAGCGTCAGGTCGTTGGCATCTGCCACACCGTCCTGATTGACATCTGCCGATCTTATCACATCCGGATCAGTGATCGTTTCTATCTTTGCCACATGCCTTGACAGAGCTGTCAGATCATCCGCCGACACAATGTCATCACCGGTAATATCACCTAAAATGATGTCGCCCGGCTCATCCAGCAAGCTGCCCGGGTCTTCCGGATCATAAGGCATCCATGTGATCGTACCGCTAAAATATGTACTCTCAATGACGGGTTTCTCATCCCAACTGCTATTGACCTGAGGATAATAACCTATTATATCCTGGCCGCAATACTCAAATACATCCGTAGATATCTCAGGTTTGTCACCTGTAAAGACGATAGTCTCCAGCTTGCTGCAGTATCTGAATGCTTCAGTACCGACCGATATGACTTTTTCGGGAACGATAAGCTTTTTAAGGGTCTTATCGCTTGAGAACAGACCGTTTTCAATAACGGACAAGTTCTTCGGAAGCTTCACCGACTCAAGAGCCTGACAAGAAGATAAAGCAGACTCTCCGATCGACTCGACAGAATCAGGTATCTCAATAGTTTTAAGCAAACTGCATCCGGCAAACGCATTGATCCCTATATATTTCAATGTGTCAGGCAGATCGATCTCTTCGATGTATTGACAGTTGGAAAACGCATTCCGTCCTATAAACTCTACCCCTTCGCCAAGGATCAATTCTGACAGTTTATAGCAGGAATTGAACGCATACTGTCCTATCGTAACAACACTTCCCGGAATTTCAACACTTATGACCTCTTTTAGATAGTTGAAGGCATACTCCCCAGTCCCTGCTATGCCATCCCCGATCACTATGTGCTTGATTCCTGAATAATCACGGATCTTATCATAAAGACGGTCATCTATAAGTCCCGTTCCATCTATCCATAATACCCCGTTGTCGTCGATCATCCATGAAACATCAAAACCATATGCTCCTGATGCTACTTCCTGGCCCCTGAAAAACCTCGGTTTACTGATAGTTCTGGTCTGCTTTGAGAATCTCGGATCTGCAAACTCTGCAACATATGTTATCATATTATCCTGATCCTCAGTTGCTGCAGTTTCCGCAGCTTCCGAATATGACTTTCCATAGTCTTTGCAGGAAACCGATGCAGTAACGATGCTATTGTCATCTGCCCACGTATACTCTACGCTGTTGTCATAATCATGAGTTCCATTGCAATTGTCGATTCGGCCGATCACATCGATCCGGTCAACAGCAAATCCCCATTCTTCAAACCCTGAATCAGATACCAGTTTTATACTGAAACGATCTCCATCAAATTCGATCGTTTGGCCGGCAAGCTCGTCACCACTGTATACGCCTGCTTCGTTGCCTTTGGCATCATACAGATAAATATAATCAGTTTGATACTCTGTAAAGGTGTCATTAGAGAAAGAAACTGATAGATGTCTGGCATCCGGATAGCAGTATTCATAGGTTTTATCCAAATCACTTTCATACGGATGAGAAGATGCCGGATAACCACTGCTGTCTGCAGTAAACAAGCCATACTCTGAAACAACAACGTGAGCATAAAAAGTATAGCCCCTGTAAACCATTGTGACCGTCTTTCTTCCAACAGAAGAAAGATCGCAGGATACGGAATCGAGGTCCCGGAACATATGCTTTTCTTTGCACTGATCTGAATATGATACTACGAATTCCAAACCGGTAAGATCCAGAGATTCACCCGGAGAATATGCTGTTTTTTCAGGCATTGCCGTTATTACAACAGACTGGGGGTGCTCTAAGCTGAATGGCACCCAATAGAATGAACTGTTCACACCTAATGCATAAGGATAATCCGGAAGCTCATACCAGGTCTCATTCCTGTACGGGAAATAACCAGTTACAGAAGATGTGCCCGAGATCGGAAAGGAGTCACTGGAAATAACAGGTTCGTCACCATAAAACTTTATTGATCTCAGATTTGACTCATGAACAAAATAGTCTGGTACTTTATCAATATTACCTTCAAATACAATATCAAGGCCATCACCATCAAGTCCGGCATTACTGATTACTCCCATACTGCTATATGAACCGGACGTATCTACATTACATGTAAGACTGGATGATCGAATAATAAGTGTCTCCAATGCTCTGCACTGATAAAAGGCTTTATCTCCGATCTCTGTAACCCCTGCAGGAATCGTAACAGATCTGAGTTTGAAACAATCATAGAATGCGCACTCGTTTATCGTTTTAAGCGACTCGGGCAGCACAACAGGGCCTGTTATTCCACCAGGACAGAATATCAAAACCTTTCCTGCCTTGTTGTACACAAGATTATCAATGCTGCTGAAATACCGATTCTCTGCCGATACAGTTATTTCAGTCAGGTTATCACAAAATGTAAACGCCCTAAGAGCAATAGTCTTTACGCTTTTTCCTATGTGAACGGATTTGATATTTGCACCATAAGAAACCGATGT
>JAFZQP010000119.1 GCA_017620345.1 Lachnospiraceae bacterium | reverse complement strand
TTCCTCCGGCACTTGATAAGGCGGTGAAGGTATGAATTACATCGAACATATCTACATATGTCTTATCGCACCGCTCCTGATCGCGGTCCTGTGTTCAAAGGGACGGGGCCGCCGTATCGTGATGTTCATAACGCTTGGCATGACGGCATGCCTGTTAAGCTCATACATCAGCAGCTTTATTGCGACAGTCGAGGGAGCGTCGCTTGATCTGGCGGCCATTGAGATATCCCCGCTCGTGGAAGAGGTGGTCAAGATCCTGCCGGTACTCGTTTATCTGGTAGTGTTCTCACCGGAAGGTATTTCGGAGTGTGTCATGATGACGGCCATAGGTTTTGCAACGATGGAAAACGTCAATTATCTGATACAGAAGGGTGCCGGGAACCTTATGTACCTTATCATACGCGGGTTCGGAACAGGAGCCATGCATGTTGTCTGTGCCAACATCGTTATAGTTGGCCTGGTGAAGTTGTGGAAGAGTGACTGGCTCAGGGCAGCGGGAACAGTAGCCCTGCTTGCGGTCGCGATAACATTCCATGGCGTTTATAATATTCTCGCTTCGCAGACGGGAACAATCGCATATATAGGATATTCCATTCCGTTGGTTACGGCCGTAGTAAGTCTTGTCGTTCGCGGAACGATTCGGGAAGAGTGATTATCATGCAAGCTTCTGATGATGAACTGTACAATCGTTTTTTGCAGGGGGAACAGGATGCCATTGATGAGCTCATGATCCGTTACGGTGACAGCCTGACCATTTTCATAAACGGGTATCTTCATAACATGCAGGATGCCGAGGATATGATGATCGAGGCTTTTGCAAAGATCGCTCTTAAAAAGCCATCAATACGACAGGGCTGTTTCAAGGCATATCTGTACAAGACTGCACGAAATCTCGCAGGCCGGCACCATCTGGTCTCAAAGAGGCTGGAAACCTTCAGCCTTGATGATATGGAAGAGGAGATTGCAGGTCACAGATCACCGGAAGACCATGCTCTTGATGAAGAACATAACAGTGCTCTCAGGTTATGCCTTGAGCGTATAGATCCCGAGCTGAAACAGGTGCTGTGGCTTGTCTACATCGAAGATATGAGCTATGAAGAAGCCGCACAGATCATGGGCGTCAGCCGCAAGAAGATAGATAACCTGCTCTACAAAGGGAAAGAACGCATGCGGGCAGAACTGGATAAAGAAGGTATAAAATCATAGGATGCGCTTTTACGGGCAGTCATTGATTAAGTTGCACAGAATCATCGAATGGATTTTGTGCAACTTTTTTTGCCATAATCTTAGGAGATTCCGGTTTTTTTGTCTCTATATAAGTGAAAGGTGTTTTACAAAAGCACGACAGGAGGATTCACATGAGAAGCAATGAAGAGCGCATAACACAGCTGCATAAGCGTGTGGCAGAACTTAATCACCAAAGACAGAAGAAGATCCTAACAGCCTGCACGGCATTTTGTTCGATACTGTGCGTGACTCTGATCGGGATGATAGTATCCCTCAGTCAGCCGGCGGCCGGTTATACGGGAGCGGAATATACCGGTGCAACTCTTATAGATGGAAGCGTTGCAGGAGGGTATGTCCTGACGGCGCTGATCGCGTTTGTTCTTGGAGTGATGCTTACGGTACTTATCAGAAAATACAGGGAGGTTAACGGCAAATGAAACGGAACGTGAAGAATGAAAAGGTGTTACGCGCCATAACGATAGGTCTTGCAACGATGATCGCAGCTACAAGTACGCCGATCACAGTGCTTGCGGACGATACGAACGATACAGAGAAAACCTCGGAAAAGAAGTCGGATGAGACTGTACATATACCCGATGAGGTACAAAATGCAACCTCTGACATATCGGAAGCTGCTGTAGGTGAACCGGCAGAGAATGAGAATAAAGATGACAGCGTGGCTGTAGCGATCGATGCAGCGCAGTCCCAAGCCGATACAATAACAACGGTCACTGATGAGTCGGGTGATCCGGCACCTGCCCAGAATCTTCCGACCGTGGTAGTTAATGGCGAAACGGTCGATGCAAATAATGTGGCAGCTGACCTTAACGCAGCAGAAGCGATCCTTAATCCGGAGATGAAGAAGGATCCTGAAGGAAATACATTGGGTGTGACCGGCGAGATAGGAGCCATTCAAGCCGGGATCAACTCTTCCTATACCGAGGATGCGAAGCTTAAGATGCTGCTTCCTTCCGTAACTGTTGATGAGAATGGCAATACCGTCTTCACGGATGCCGATGATGAAGATATCACCTGGCAGATCGGAGGAACGGAAGTAACTGATCCTGAAGGTAATACCGGGACTCAGTATACGGTCAGCAAAACAGAAAAGACCGGTAGCGAAACGACGACAACGAACGTGAACCTTAATACGTCATTTGACGGTACAGAGGGTAACGGCGACGGATCGTATCAAACCGGACAAAACATCAAGTCGGCCCTTGAGAATGCAGGTAAGGCAGAAAACGCGGATAATAAGGAAGATGCGGAATCATTTAAGGCAAGTGCCGAAGCAGCGATCGGAGATGCCGAGACGCAGTTCAACATCGATTCGGCCAATCTTGACGAGGCTGTAGAGGCTGTTAACGAAGCACAGAGCAGATATGAAGCCCTTGAGGAGCAGGCGCAGAAGGCTGAAAAGGCATTTAATGATCTTCAGGAACTCCTGAAAGAAGCA
>JAFZQP010000011.1 GCA_017620345.1 Lachnospiraceae bacterium | reverse complement strand
GGTCAGCTCTTTTGTTCCGTCGACAGGTTTGTAGAACTTCACATCAACATCCCTTCCGATGCTCCGGTCAAACTCCCTGTCCTTGACAAGCTTTCTTCCGAGTCCCGGCGAACTGACTTCAAGCGTATACGCCTCTTCGATAAAATCATCGGCATCAAGTGCGTCGGACAGCCTTCTTGAAACATCCACGCAGTCATCTATCATGATGCCGCCTTCCTTGTCGATATAAGCGCGAAGGTAATACTCTTTTCCCTCTTTGACGAAACCGACATCCCACAGATCGAACCCGAACTCATCAAGGATCGGCAGCAGCATTTCCTCTACACGCCTCTCGATCTCTTCCCTTTTTGCCATTTATCCTCCAACACCAAATGAAGTGAGCTGCGGACAGCTCACTTCATACCTTAACAATATTACCGTAAGTATACTATCACTAATACTGTTGCAATGCAAGAGGTTTTAATGTAAAACAACGCACAAACGTGATAAAATGTTGCAAAGACATTATGGAGGTATTCGTTATGAGAAGGAACTCTTTATCGGGATTTATATGTATATCGGTCATTGCCGCGATGCTGTGCGGATGCAGTGATGTGCCGGGTAACACTGTAAGTTCCGATCCGGCCGAAGCTGTGACAGACTCCGTGGATGAGGCTGAAGTGTCGGAAGAAGAAAACGTTTCGGAGGATACCGATAAGGAAGATGTAACTTCCGAAGAAGAAGCAGAAGGAAGTTACTGGGAAGGTCCCGATGAGAACAAATATGACGGGGGCGAGTATTTTACATCGATCGCCACACAGTTTAACTTTATATTTAAGGATCTTACGATAGAGGAAGCGCTCGAAAAATATGCAATAACACTCGTGGACGGTGGGAAATATGCAGACTACGAGGGTGATATCGGTGCTATCATACCTGCGTACAAAGATATCGATCTTGACGGCGACCGTAAGACCGACGTTATAAGAAGGGAAGGCGCTCATTATGTAATAGAGTGCTCTAGTGCGGGAACGTTTGAGACAGATGATTTTTCCACGTCACCAAACGAAGGCGAGATCATAGAGTTCGAGGATACCGCCTTCAGGAATATAGATGAGATCATGATCGCTCATTACACGATCGGCACCGGCGGTCCGGCCGTATGGGACACGACCATTTACTCGTATCAGAAAGGAAAATGGAAGTCGTTTCCGATCATCGACAAGGATATGAATATCAACTCGAGCGATCTGCTTGTCTACATCAATAAAAGAACCGGGAAGAGGTATGAACCGGGCTCGGTCAGGGTGGCTGCCTCCGATATGACAACTCTTCTTCTTGACTTCGGTCAGAAGGACGGGCCCGATCAGACATATGATTATGAAGCGGAATATCTTTTTTGGAGTTTTCGGCCCGATCAGGTGAATAAACGTAATGATTACGGATGCTATGGCGGGTATGACTTTATGCAGATGCTGGACCACTGGCCGCTCGAGATCAGCGGAGAGTCGATTGAGATCACGGATGATCTGCAATACAGGCTTAATCTGTACATGTCCAATTTTTCCGAACAGAACTTCAGAATGGATAACCGGACTTCCTCTTTGGCGCATTTTGCCCTTGAGTGGAAAAAGATCAACAAGTCATTAAAGCCGGAAGAAGCCGGAGGCAGAACATGTTACAGGATCACACACAGTGACATGAATGAGATACTCAGTAAGTACTTCGGCACGAACCTTGAAGAGGGCGATCTTTCCGAATGCGGCGATGACAATGAATACGGCGGATATATCGATTACGAGAGCGAGGATGGCATATACTACTGTGAACCCGCCGCCGACGGAGATATGTATGCCCATAACGCATTTACCGTAGTTACATCGGCAGAGAGCCTTCAGGGCGAAGATCCGTGTGTACATATGCGCCTGAGATTTAAGGTCTACAGACCGGATACGGATGATTATGATGCGAAAGGCATAGGAAAAGAACATTACTCGCTGAGTGCCGCCAAGGCTTCCGATCTTGCGTCCAAGGGCAAACTGTATGAAGCTTATGAAGGATCTGCCATTATAGAAAAAGCCGGCGAAGATTACTGGCTTCTCTCCTACGGCATATCAGGTGAATGATCTAAATTAAGGAGTCAAAACGGAAATGATAGATAAGATAAAAAATACGGCACGGCAGGCAGGCGATATAATGCTCGCCGCATCGGATCCGAAGATCAAGGAAAAAGCGGGCCATGCAAACTTCTGTACCGAAACGGACGAAAAGATACAGGATTTTCTCGTAGAAAAACTCGGTGTGATCATACCTGAGGCGTCATTTGTCGGTGAGGAAGAAGGTCAGGACAGATTTACCGATGACATGAAACACGGCTACGCATTTGTCATAGACCCCATAGACGGAACGTCAAATTTCATATATTCATACAGGCCTTCTGTTGTATCCATAGGGCTGTTAAAAGAAGGCAGACCGTATATCGGTGTTGTCTATAACCCGTTTGGTGACGAGATGTACTCTGCCATAGCAGGCCGGGGTGCATACATGAATGACGAGAGGATAATGTCATCGGACGTGCCTCTTTCCGATACGCTTGCCATATTCGGAACAGCTCCGTATTACGAGGATATCCGTGGCATATCATTTGATATGGCAAAAGCTCTGCTTCCACAATGCGTGGATCTTCGAAGATCGGGAACCGCGGCATGGGATTTTTGCTGCGTCGCGGCAGGACGTGCCGGTCTGTACTTTGAGCTTCGCATGCAGCTGTGGGATTACGCGGCTGCCGCACTTATAGCAACAGAAGCGGGTTGCTCCGTGACTGATGCACAGGGCAACCCGCTCTCATATACCGGGCAGTCGTCGGTCATCTGCCGCTCCCGCGGAGTTACCGACATACCCGAATGTCTTATTTTACATTAAACTTACCAGTCCTGCTCTCTGAATCCTCCGCCGACCAGAAGCGTCTTTATATCTCCTGCCTGGTGATGTTCCTTGTGATATTGTACGCACTCCGCATCTGTTCCGTTTTCGGTCGCGTGACGAACAGCATCCAATACGTATTTATATTCTTTTGCATTCATCGAAACACCCAACAGATTATAACCTGCTGCCGCCTGAGCCGCTGCAAGTGCCGCCTGTTGAGCAGCCAGTTCTTCAGCTGCCTTTGCCGCATCTTCAGCCGCTTTGGCTGCATCTTCAGCCGCCTTCTTTTCGGCCTCTTCCTTTGTCTGAGTCTGACTTTCCTCGGTCTTGTTCTCTTCCTTCTTTTCGTCCTTCTTCTCGTCAGCATCAGCTGTCTCGTTAGGACCTTCGTTATACTCTTCTTCGGAGATCTCTGTGAGGAACTCGGTCTTCATGTAACCGTCCTGGCCCTTGTACATGATATGTGTCCAGTCGTCAACGTCTTCAACCTTCTCAAACATATCGCACTTCTTGGCCTTGCCTAGAACATCACCGTCCGTGCTGTTCGTAGATCTTACGTTAACGTCATCGCCGGTACTCTTAACATACT